>CAZTLH010000029.1:0-12728 GCA_964614335.1 uncultured Gammaproteobacteria bacterium | reverse complement strand
CATTGCACTGGAAAAAGCAGATCAAAGAAGATCATCCAGATAGCCACCCCGGGGTGTATGGCCAGTTTTGGTGCGTTCATCCCTCGCCCCTTGAGTTTTAACAAGACTTTTCACCACAATAAATCTGTAGCAATGGCGATACTGTAAAATTACTTCTCGTAACAATGTATCAATTTATGCTATTAGCCATTTTTAGCTAATAGATGGCGAGATGGTGATTAATATGACGAATAAGGCATATTGACAAAAGTTCGTTAATTATCTAAAGTGTCATAAAAGGCAACCAGAAAGACTTAAATCCAATTAAGTAGACAAAATAGGCCGCTTATGAAACTCAATAATGATCATTCAGATGTGGCAATACTAAAGGAAATAGGCGATCGTATCTCCCGGTACCGCTTAAATCAGAATACAAGCCAAGCATGGTTAGCGCAGGAAGCTGGTGTATCGCATCGGACTTTAATCCGGGTGGAGCATGGCCAATCAGTCCAGGCTTCGAGTCTCATTCGTATTTTACGGGCACTGCAACTAGTAGAAAACCTTGATGCTCTTATCCCTAAGCCAGTTATGAGTCCAATTCAACAGCTGGAAATGCAGGGAAAGCGGCGCCAAAGAGCCTCTTCAAAATCTGCGAAGCCCAAAAAGGAAGATACATGGTCGTGGCAGGATGAAGAATGACGGTTGCTCAGATAAAGCTTTGGGGTAAATCTATCGGGGCGGTAAGTTGGGATGAGAGTACTGGACTTGCTCATTTTGAGTATGAGCCTGGATTTATCAATAGTGGTATTGAGGTGGCACCACTCACCATGCCGCTTTCAAGACAGATTTATTCATTCCCGGCTTTGCCCAGAGAGACTTTCCATGGCCTGCCAGGTTTGCTTGCCGATTCATTACCAGATGATTTTGGTAACGCACTAATTAATGTCTGGCTTGCTAACCAGGGGCGCTCGCCTGAAACATTTAACCCGGTTGAGCGTCTTTGCTATACCGGTATTCGTGGTATGGGAGCGTTAGAGTACTTTCCGTCACAGGGGCCTTTTATGGGCAAGTCTGAATCAGTTAATGTTAAGGAATTGGTTGAACTTGCCAGTAATATTTTGACTAAACGGAATACGCTTCAAGGCTCGTTTGACCCCGATCTTAGAGGGGACTCTTTACAGGATATATTGCGTGTTGGCACTTCGGCTGGCGGGGCCAGGGCAAAGGCGATTATTGTCTGGAATCAAAAAACCAACGGGGTGCGTTCCGGCCAGGTTAAGGCCGGGAAAGGTTTTTCTTACTGGTTATTGAAGTTTGATGGCGTCTCGGGAAACAAGGATAAAGAGCTGGAAGACCCTATGGGTTACGGGCTGATAGAGCATGCTTATTATCATATGGCGAAGAAAGCCGACATTAATATAAAAGAATCAAGGCTACTTGAAGAGAACGGCCGCAGTCACTTTATGACCAGACGTTTTGACCGCACAGATTCGGGTCAAAAGATTCATATGCAATCCTTTTGTGGTATGGAGCACTTTGATTTCAAGAAGGCGGGGGCTCATTCTTATGAACAAGCACTGCGTACTATTCGAAAGCTGGGAATGCCGATGGAGGTGATTGAAGAGCAATTCCGGCGGATGGCCTTCAATATTATTGGGCGCAACCAGGATGATCATGTTAAAAATATTGCATTTTTGATGAGCAAATCAGGCAACTGGACACTATCCCCAGCCTTCGATTTAACCTACAGCTATAACCCTCAAGGTGACTGGACAGCCAGGCACCAGATGTCACTCAATGGCAAGCGTGATAATTTCACAATTGAGGACTTTAAAGCCTGTGCGAAAAACGCATCCATGAAGCGTGGCAGAGCAGAGGAAATTGTCAGGCAAGTGCAGGCAGCTGTTTTGCGGTGGAAGCATTTCGCTGATGAGTCAGGCGTACCGCCTGCAGTTGCTGACGGTATAGCTAAAACGCATCGTGTCGATATTTTGAAATAAGGTTTTTGGCCTAGGAGGCTATCCGAGAACAGGAGTTGAAGCGAGGTACTGATGAATCTGATCGGTTACGCGTTCCATTCTCGAGAGCCGCGTTAGATCAAAACTCAGTAAGCGCAGAGAAGCTGACGTTTGGGCGTGGCTGGGAGACCATCGGGGAATAGCCACCCTGTTGTAAATACCACATTACGGTCACTGCCCCAGCAAGAATGACCCTCGCAACCGGCTTTGCAGTCAGCCGTCTTGCTGGTATTCACCGGCCGCAGCACTGAGTGCGCGCCAGGCATAGTCCGCAAAGGAAAAACGGATCAACAGTTGCAGCGATTCCGGATCGAGCCGGCGGATGATTACCGGGGCCTTGGCCAGGTGGCTGGACAATAAACGACCGGTGGGAAAAGCGGTTATCCCAAGGTCATACGGACATAATTTTTGCAGTACCTGCAAGACATTTGTTCCAGAGACCTGCAAACAGGAATAAGCACCGGAGTTGTCAACGACAGCTGCATGCAGCCCGTCAAGTGCGTTCGTCGCCTGTTCGATAAAGGCATCCTTTTGCGCCAGTGGCAATTGCAGCAGATATTCATCCGGGGAGATCCACAACAGGGCCCGTTCAGTGCCGTCATCTGTCGTGGAAAAAACCGGCTGTGGCAAACTCAAACCAAGATTCGCCAGGGCATCAGAAAATGCCGGGTCATCGTTTTTACCCCGCAACACCACAAACCCCTGATCATTGCGCTCGCGCACGGCCCAAGTGGCACTGCTGCAATCGATCTGCTGGTGTGCCAGCGGCGTCTGATAGGCGTTTTCCATCGGTAGTTCAGCCATCCCGTCGCTCTCCTTTTGGGTCATAAAACACAGAACCGGTAATTTTCGCTGCCATGATCTCGCCGTTGGCAGTGCGGGCATAGAGTTTTTCACCCATCCGGTCTCGCCCGCCCTTGACCACGGCCAGGGCAATTGAACGTTGTAAAATCGGGCTCGTATAACTCGAGGTAACATGCCCCTGCATCTCCTTGCCCGATGGTTCGTTTACCAGTTGAGCGCCTTCGGTCAAGCACTGCTGGGGATCGGTGGAAAACAGGCCAACCAGCTGTTTTCGATCCTCGCGTTGCATATCGGGACGACTTAATGAACGTTTGCCCAGCCAGGGGAAGGTCTTTTTGCGACTCAGGATCCATTGCATACTGGCATCGACCGGCGTCATGGAGCCATCCGTGTCCTGACCGACGATGACAAAGCCTTTTTCCGCCCGCAAGACATGCATACTCTCGGTCCCATAGGCCGTAATCTGGTCTCCAACACCGGCAGCCATAACCTGCTCCCAGATATAGCGACCATAATTGGCCTGCACATTGATCTCAAAGGCCAGTTCCCCACTAAAGCTGATGCGCATAATACGCGCCGGGATCCCCGCCACCGTACCCGGACGCCACTGCATAAAGGGAAAAGCGGCATTGTCAAAATCACAATCTGTACACAGCTGTTGTAGCAGAGCCCGACTTTTGGGCCCAACCACTGCAGTCGTCGACCAGTGATCTGTGACCGAGGTCAGATAGACCTTGAGCTCCGGCCATTCGGTTTGTAACCATCGTTCCAACCAGATAAATACCCGGGCGGCACCACCGGTTGTGGTGGTCATCAGAAAATGATCCTCGGCAATACAGGCGGTAACACCATCATCATAGACCATGCCGTTTTCATCCAGCATCAAACCATAACGACAGCAACCCGGTGCCAGTTTTGACCAGGCATTGGTATAAACCCGGTTCAGAAACTCCCGGGCATCCGGCCCCTGAATGTCGATCTTGCCCAGGGTCGAGGCATCCATGACCGACAATCCGGTACGGGCTGCGATGCATTCACGCTGCACGGCGGCATCCAGATCTTCACCATTTTGCGGGTAATAATGGGGTCGCATCCACTGCCCGACGGTTTCCCATTGCGCACCACGCTCAACATGGGCAAAGTGCATGGGGGTAAACCGTTTGGGATCCAGTAAATCACGGCGATTTTCCCCGACCAGTGCACCAAAGGTGACCGGGGTATAGGCCGGCCGAAAAGTCGTGGTCCCCACCTCGGTCATCGACAGACCCTGAAACTGGGCTGCCAGGGCAACACCGAGAACATTACCGGTTTTGCCCTGATCGGTACCAAAACCGAGACCGGTGTAGCGCTTGACATGTTCGATACAACGGTAATTTTCCCGAATAGCCAGGGCGATATCATCGGCAGTGACATCGTTTTGCATATCAATAAAAAGCTTGTTGTGCTTCTTGTCTGCCTGCGGCACCATAAACAAGGGTGCAGTATGCAAGGACTTTACCGCTTCGGGTCCCGCTTCTTCACACTTGGTTGCAGTCTCCAGACCCAGCGTCTGTATGGCCCTGTTTGCCGCCAAAACACCATCCTGACGACAATGTTCGACGGTACTGTGGCCGTTGAGTGCGCCGGCAGCATAGCGGTCATCCTTGTCCATAGCCGGTAGAAAAGCCTGGAGCCGCTCATCCCAGTAAGGCCTGGATGAGGTGTGGCAATCCAGATGTACGACCGGGTTCCAGCCACCGGCCACTGCCAGCACATCACAAGCGATCGTTTTGGCAGCGGCATTATTGGCCTGCCATTGATCCTGTTGCCGGCTGATGGGTACGATGGTGATGGCTTGCAGTGCCGGATCCCCTCTGGCCGATTGTACGGCATAGCCTGCAAATAACGGCACGCCATGGAGTGCTTCGGTATAGGTTTCGGCAATTTCCGGCCGACAATCCACCACCGCCTGCAACTGCAGGCCTGCAGCTTTCAGGGCCACGGCTGCATCCAGACCACTGTCGTTATTGCAAAACACCACGGTGTTGTCACCCGGTGAAACCGCATAGCGATTGACCCACGACAATAAGGCCGAGGCCAGCATGACACCGGGCAGATCATTGTTGTGAAAGGCAATGGGCCGCTCGTGAGCCCCGGTCGCCAAAATAACCTGACAGGCCCGTATTTTATGCAGACGCTGACGGGGCAGCGCTTTATTGCGTTGTGCCAGCGGCAAATGATCCTGACGTAACTCCAGGGCGTGTATCAGATTAAAATCATGAAATGCAAAAGCGGTCGTACGACCGAGAATACGTACATTGGACATTTGTTCGAGAACAATCCGGGTCTGACGCAACCACTGCAGGACAGATTTCCCTTCAATCTCCTCACCGGCATATTCGTACAGCAGGCCGCCAAGCTGTGGCCGTTCATCGACAATCAACACCTGGGCACCACTTCGGGCCGCTGTCAGGGCAGCCTGCAAGCCGGCCACACCGGCACCGACGACCAGCACTTCACAATGCTGATACATATGATCATAGCTTTCCTGATCCGGCTGCAGCGGGGCCGGTGAAATACCGGCCATCGAGCGCAGCAGGGTCTCGTAATGTGGCCACCATTTGCTCGGGTATTTGAAGGTCTTGTAATAAAACCCGGCCGGCATAAAACGGAAAAATGGCTTGAACAAACGTTTGAAACGATTGGCCGGTGATTCTGCTGTCGTTGGCGAGGTCGCGTACAGATCTTGGTATAACTCAACCTGGGTAGCACGGGCATTCGGAGTCAAATAGGGCTCCCGCTCAAGATTGACCAGGGCATTGGGCTCTTCTGCATAGCTGCATAAAAGACCCCGATGACGACTGTATTTATAACTGCGTGAAACGGCCTTGATACCATTGGCCAGCAGGGCAGAAGCCAGACTGTCACCCACAAAACCCTGCAGCTGTTGTCCACCCCAGGTAAAGGGGACTGGCCGCTGACGATCGATGACCTCGCTGTCGCGCTGCGCTAGACGGCGGCTCATGACAACCCCTGAGCTTCGTCTTTTCTGGTATTTTTTCTGGCTTGTGCTTCTGCCATAGTCCAGCTACCTTCTATTTGATTATTCGCGGTATTGCGTTTGACCACAAAAAACTTGCGACAACCTGCGGCATGAGTCCACTGTTCAAGATAGGGACCCTTGGGATTGGTCCGCATGAACAGGTAATCCGCCCACTCGGCATCCGTGATCTCGTCGGGCTGTTGTGGTCGTTCAATAAAGGCTTCGCCAGCATACAGGAAGTCTTCTTCCTCGAACGTATGCTGACAATAAGGGCAGGTGATCAGTAACATTTATGCCTCCAGGGAGTCTGTCCGGCGACAGTTGTCCTGTCATTGGGGGTAACCAGGGAAAGCTGATTGAGGGCCAGGAGCTCCCGCTCGAAATTCAATAACAAGAATTTGTTGGCTGCTTTTGAACGATTTTGGACATTGATGGCCATCGAGCGAAAAACAGTCAGCGAATCCTTGGCGAGCGGGAGCTCCTGATTGAGGGTTAATGTTTGCATATTAATGGGCTACCGCAGCGGCGCCATGTTCATCAATCAGGTGCCCGGTAGTGAAGCGATCCAGTGAGAACGGGGCCACCAACGGGTGAGGTTCATCATGGGCAATGGTGTGGGCGAACACATGACCGGACCCGGGCGTCGCCTTGAAGCCTCCGGTGCCCCAGCCACAATTGAAATAAAGACCCTGTATCGGAGTTTTGCTGACAATCGGGCAGGCATCGGGACAGATGTCGACAATACCACCCCATTGCCGGTTCAATCGCACCCGGCTCAGCGCCGGAAACATCTCCAGTATTGCCTGTACCGTGTGTTCATTAATATTCGGGCTGCCGCGTTGCGAATAGCCATTATAACTGTCCATACCGGCACCAATGACCAGATCACCCTTGTCCGACTGGCTGATATAGGCGTGCACCGTATTCGACATCACCACGGTGTCGATCACCGGCTGCATGGATTCAGACACGAAGGCCTGCAATGGGTGGCTCTCGATTGGCAGCCGCAAACCCGCCATGGCCGCCAGCACCGATGAATGGCCGGCAGTGACACAGGCCACCTGGCCGGCTCGAATAAAGCCCTTGCTGGTATTAACACCGGTGACGGTATTATTGGCGCACTCGATACCGGTGACTTCGCACTGCTGGATGATGTCCACACCCAGATTGCTGGCAGCACGGGCAAAACCCCAGGCCACTGCATCGTGACGGGCAACGCCACCACGAGCCTGATAGGAGGCTCCCATAATGGGATAACGACTATTTGCTGACACATTCAGCAACGGGATGCGTTCCTTTAATTCAGATGCAGTAACCACTACGGCATCGATGTCGCCAAGGTAGTTGGCATTGACCCGACGTTCGATGTCACGCATATCCTGCAGGGTGTGACCCAGATTATAGACCCCGCGCTGACTCAGCATGACATTGAAATTCAGGCTTTCGGTCAGACTCTCCCACATCTGCATGGAGTGCTCGAATAATCTGGCCGACTCATCCCACAGATAATTGGAGCGCAGGATGGTGGTATTACGGGCCGTATTTCCGCCACCGATATAACCTTTTTCCAGCACAGCGATATTCTTCATACCATGTTCACTGGCCAGATAAAAAGCCGTAGCCAGACCATGCCCACCCGCACCGATAATGATGACATCATAGGCCGGTTTTGGTTCTGGATTGGTCCAGGCCTGCGGCCAGTTACGGTGGCCGGAAAGACCTTGCCGAAACAGCGAAAGCAGTGAATATTTCATGCTTGCTCCAATGAGAAATCGATCGAAAAAACTGACCCTGTAAACGAGGCGGATTGTATACCGCCAGCGCAGCGGCTGCTAGAACAACAAGAGCAAAATTTTCGTATTCGAATGAGGAAATATTTTTGTCAGCCTCCTCCCGCCAGGATCATGAAACACGGGGTTTGCTGACTGCTTTAGAGAGCCAGTTGGGCGTTTATGATCATCAAGCAAAAAAGTTTGCAAATCCAGAGTTAGCGGGAGCTTCTGTATTTTTGTTGTCAAAGGCGCCATCACACCGACGCCTGCGGCTCCAGCGTCTGATCGATGTAGCGGTGAATTCGACCCACACAGGCCGCAGCATCCATACGTTCCACTGCCATCGATTCGATCCAGTAACCATGGATTAATGACAATAGATTACTGGCATGCTGGCGTGCCGCATCAGTATCCAGCAAACGCTTGTAATCATAGAGAATGTTATGATAGAAGCGAATGTTGTACGCATTCAGCAATCGTTTGACTGCACTGTCATACATGGCATTGGCCCAAAACTGGGGCCAGACCCGAGCCGTTTCCAGGCTGATCATGGGGTCAGAAAAATTTGCTTCCACCATCGCTTTCAAGCGGGCAACCGGATCCTGTGGAAACTGCCGACGCGCGGTCACGATGGCTGCGCGTTGCCCGGCAACCATATGAACATAAGAGATATAGACCAGATGATCCTTGGTTTCGAAGTAGTGATGAATAATTCCTGTCGAAACATGAGCATCATCACTGATGGATTTGGTGGTCAGATTGGCCAGACCATCGGAAGAAATTTTATCCAGCGCGGCATGCACCAGTTGTTCGGGAATAAGACTGTGACCACGATGCCCGCGGCGGCGGGTTATTCTTTTAATATTACTTCGATTGCTTTTCATAAATCTTCCGCCAGCGGTGCTGGCCTCCTTGTAGCGGCCTGTTGTATCATATGATTGATTGAACAGTCAATCATGGGCACTGGTACCGGATTGGTAAAAAACGTCCCGATGCCTTGACCTAACTAGCACCAGACTCTAAATTTTTGTTGTCGGTCCACTACCGGCAACTCCAGTTCACGACCGGGTATTCTGGGAGACAAACAAATGGAATCCAAAGCAAAGGTAGTCGTTATCGGTGGTGGTGTCGCAGGCGCCAGCACGCTCTATCATCTGGCAAAAAAAGGCTGGACCGATGTGGTGCTAATTGAACGCAAGGAATTGACTTCTGGTTCGACCTGGCATGCCGCAGGATTGTTGCCATTATTTAATATGAGCTATTCGGTCAGTAAGCTGCACCAGTATTCAGTGAATCTGTACCAGAGTCTGGAACAGGAAACGGGGCAGGATGTCGGTTTCAAAATGGTCTCCAATATTCGTCTGGCCAATTGTGACTACCGTATGGATGAATACCGTTATTATGCCGGGGTGGCAAAAACCGTCGGTGTTGATGTGAAATTCTTAAGCCCGGAACAAGTCAGGGAAATCTGGCCATTGTGCAATACCGACGGCATTATTGGCGCCATCCAGCACCCCGGTGATGGCTATATTCAACCGGCCGATGTCACCCAGGCCATGGCCAAGGGCGCACGTGCCCGTGGCGCCAAAATCTATCGTTACACCACGGTCACCAATATCGAACAACAAGCCGACGGCCAATGGCTGGTGACCACCGACAAGGGCACGATTCTTTGTGAACACGTGGTCTCCTGCTCCGGCAGCTTTGCTCGTCAGATGGGCAAGATGGTCGGTCTCGATACCCCGGTGATCCCGGTCCAGCATCAGTTTATTGTAACCGAACCGCATCCGGAGATTGTCAAAAGGCATGAGCAGGGTCTGCCGGAAATGGGAGTTTTGAGAGAACCCGACACCAGCTGGTATATGCGTGAAGAAGGGGGTGGTCTGCTACTCGGCCCTTACGAAGTCGGCGCGCCCTGCTGTTATGTGGACGGCCCGTCAAAAGACTGTGAATACGAGCTTTTCAATGAGGATCTCGATCGTCTGGAGCCCCATATCGAAGCCTGTATCGAGCGGGTACCGGCATTTGGCGAAGTGGGGGTCAAGAAAGTCTATAACGGCGCCATCACCTACACTCCGGATGGCAATCCCATTGTAGGGCCGGCACCGGGGCTGAAAAACTACTGGCTCAATGAAGGCCACAGTTTCGGCATCACCGCCGCCGGCGGTGCCGGTTGGCAGTTGGCCGAATGGATTGTAGATGGCGAACCCAGTGTTGATATGATGGGCGCCGACCCGCGGCGTTTTGGCCCCTATGCCAGCCGCGGCTTTTTAAAGGAGAAAAACGAAGAGACCTACGCCAATGTCTTTTCGATTCACTATCCCAATGAAGAACGCCCGGCCTGCCGGCCACTGAAAACGGCCCCCTGCTATGAGCGGATGAAGGCCCTCGGCGCAGTCTTCGGTACCGTCTATGGCTGGGAGCGCCCGAACTGGTTTGCCCCAGCCGATTATGCACTGACCAAAGAAGACCTGCAGCCAGCTGATGTTCTGCTCAATGAAAATCATTCGGCCCCCCTGGAAGATGGTAGGATCGTCGAAAAACTTTCCTTCCGCCGAACCAATTATTTCGATTATGTAGGCCGGGAATGCCTGCATGTCAGCGAGCATGTCGGTATGCTCGATATGACCGCATTCAGCAAGTTCGAGGTCAACGGTCCGGGCGCTGCCGACTGGCTCAATTCCCTGGTAGCCAACCAGATTCCAAAAGCAATCGGCCGTATCGGTCTGTGTCATATGCTGTCAAAAAACGGCGGTGTGCGCTCCGAATTCACCATCTACAAGACCGGCCCGCAAAGCTACTACCTGGTTTCGGCCGGTGCCCTGGAAGCTCATGATTACGACTATCTGAGCAAACTCAAGCCCACCGATGGCAGCGTTGAATTGTACAAGGTCACCAGTCAATACGGGGTGTTGGTCATCGCCGGGCCAAAATCACGTGATCTACTGCAAAAACTGACCGATACCGATCTGTCCAATGCCAATTTCAAATGGCTGACCGGAAAACCCGTCAATATCGGCTATGCCAGCAGCCATGCGCTACGGGTCAACTATATCGGCGAGCTGGGTTGGGAACTGCATCACCCGATTGAGATGCAAAACTACATTTTCGACCAGGTTATGGCCGCCGGTGCCGAGTTTGATATCAAACCCTTCGGCATACGGGCCATGGACTCACTGCGTCTGGAAAAATCCTATCGTCTGATACCACGTGAAATGTCCATTGAATATGCCGCCCTGGAATCCGGTCTGGATCGCTTTGTCAAACTGGACAAGACCTGCGACTTCATCGGCAAACAGGCCCTGAGTGCATGGCAACAACGTGGCTTCGAGAATGCCTTCGTCACACTGGAAGTGCACGATGTCACCGATGTCGATGCCCGTGGTTCGGAAGCCATCTACAAGGATGGGCAGGTCATCGGGCGCTCGACCTCCGGTGGCTTCGGTCACCGGGTCCAGAAATCCCTGGCGCTGGGTCTGATCAAAACGGACTATGCGGCTATTGGCACTGAACTGGAAATCGAGGTTCTTGGCCAACTGCATCGCGCTACCGTGATTGCCGAATCTCCCTTCGACCCCACCAATGTTCGTTTGCGTGCATAATGGTTGAACAATAATAATGTCGGACTTGACGACAGCGGGTCATGCCGTCATATCCAGTACCTCCGGGAAACACCTGATCCACCAACAAACTGGTCACAATGAGAATTGAAGAAGACAACAAACTCGATTATAAAGACGTATTAATCCGTCCCAAACGCAGCACACTGGGTAGTCGGAATGAAGTCGATTTATACCGTGATTTTCAATTCAAGAATGTCGCGATTACGGATAACAAGGCGCATTATCATGGGGTGCCCATTATGGCATCCAATATGGATGGTGTCGGTACCTTCGCCATGGCCGACGCACTGCTCGGACATGGTCTGTTTACCTGTCTTGTCAAAAACTATACGGAAGCCGATCTGGTCGCCTTTTTTGGCAGTGGTGATGAACGCAGAATCAATAATACGGCCTATTCCATGGGCATCACAGATGCTGATTTCGATAAATTCCTGCAGGTTTATCGACATCCAGATACCCGGGTAAAATATGTCTGTGTTGATGTTGCCAATGGCTACTCGGTGCGCTTCTCGGCCTTTATCCGGCAACTCCGTGAAACCTGCGCGGATATTGTCATCATCGCCGGCAATGTCGTCACCGGCGAGATGACCGAGGAATTAATCCTCAGCGGTGCCGATATCGTCAAGGTCGGTATCGGTCCTGGAAGTGTCTGTACCACCCGGATCCAGACCGGTGTCGGCTATCCCCAGTTGTCTGCAGTCATCGAATGCGCCGATTCGGCGCATGGCCTGGGTGGCCATGTGATCGCCGATGGCGGCTGTAGCAGCCCTGGTGATGTGGCCAAAGCCTTTGCCGCAGGTGCCGACTTTGTCATGCTCGGCGGAATGCTGGCCGGTCACGATGAGGGTGGTGGCGAAATCGTGATCCGATACCATAAAACGGGTGAAGTCGAAAAAACCGGGAATGGCTGGCTTGATGTGGTCGAGGAACGCAAGTCTGTTTGTTTTTACGGCATGAGTTCACGCGCTGCCAATGACAAGCATTTTGGGGGGTTGAAAGAATACCGCTCCTCCGAAGGACGCGAGGTATCGGTACCCTACCGCGGAAAGGTGGCCAGTACAGTACAGGATTTACTCGGTGGCATCCGCAGTACCTGCACCTATGCCGGTGCCAAAAAACTGAAATGGCTGAGCAAATGCACTACCTTCGTAAAAACCGGCCAACAGTTCAATACCATCTTTGCCAGCTCTGATCATCACTGATGCATTAGATCCTGTCCGAAGAAATCCAGGAATGGGATCACGGCCCAAATACCACTGACCCATGCTGCTCATGATGTACTGTGGAATTGCCTTACAGCCGTGAATCAACGGCCACCATCGAAAACATAGACTACTGGAAAACCTGCGAGTTGATTCGGTTTCCGCAAATCTTTGCGTTATAAATCTTTAGCAGTCATTTCCATGTTTGCATACGCCATTCATATAATGTAGCATGTTCTACATTCATTGTAGTACAGGAGGCTAGTATGCAGCAGCAAATTCCTATTCGTGATATCAATCAGCACCTG
>CAZTLH010000028.1:0-12799 GCA_964614335.1 uncultured Gammaproteobacteria bacterium | reverse complement strand
CCGAAAAATCCACACGCCGGTCACGAAAACTCTTCAGGGTCTGGCCCAGACCGAGGGTTCCGACAGCACGTGACCGTCGAACCTTTTCCAGATCAATCTCCAGGGGTATCAGCTGCTCCTGACCCTTGGCCTGAAACAATACCGTGCCCGATGGATCAATCACACAGGACTGACCACAACCGCCAGCACCCAGGCCATTGATATCAAACACGTAACATTGGAACATTGCAGCTGTGGCGCGGGCCATACTGAGCTCTACATCACGGTCGATGGTCGAAGTCAGCACCGGGCACAACAGCACTTCAGCCCCCATTGCAGTGAGGGTCCGGGTGGTTTCCGGGAACCACAGGTCATAGCAGATGGATAGCCCGAAACGACCGACATCGGGGACATCGAAAATCAGAAATTCCGTGCCCCCTTCGACACCCCTTTCATACGGGGCAAAGGGAAACATTTTGTGATAACGACCGACGATTTCCCCTGCTGGATTGATCACACAGGCCATATTGTGTAGTCGATCACCTTCGGACGCAAACATTGAGCCCGGTATCAGCCAGATACCATAATGACGAGCCAGCTGCTGAAATTCCTGCTCGGCCGCGGCAAGTGAATCCGGATGATTTCGTCGCAATGGCCCGTAGGCCGCCAACTCGCTGAAGACGACCATCTGCACCCACGGAAAGGTCGTCATCAAATGATGGACCTTGGCCTTCATCATGGAAACATTCTCACGGTCATAGGCCACATACATCTGTACCCCGGCAACTGCAAAGGGCTTCATGACCACAACATCCAGCCACGCCTAGGAGACTGTCCGGGAACAGGAGCAGAAACGAGGGAAAACAGGCTCATGATCAATACGGCCAGGCTCATGCAGCCCGACCTTTGCTGGCCAGTTCGACCAGCGAGGCTTCAATCACATCCATGCCTTCATCGACCAGGGCATCCGTAGCCGTTAACGGGACCAGGATACGAATGGTATTGCCATAGGCACCACAGGAAAGCAGGATCAGACCATTTTTCAGGGCTGTCGCACACAAGGCCCTGGTGGCGACTGGGTCGGGTTCCGAGCTACCTTTGCCAGTCACCATTTCAAAAGCCACCATGGCCCCGAGACCACGTATATCCCCGATCGGCGCGATATCACTGCGACCGGCTATCTGCTGAATTCGTTGCAGCAGATGCTGGCCCAAATCGCGGCTGCGTTGTAATAAATCATCTTGCTCGATGCACTCGAGCACACCCAGGGCGGCTGCACAACCGAGCGGATTTCCGCCATAAGTACCACCGAGCCCACCAGGTCCCGGGGCATCCATGATCTCTGCCTTGCCGATCACACCGGACAACGGAAAACCACCGGCCAGACTCTTGGCGATGGTCATCAGATCAGGCTCCACACCCGAATGCTCCATGGCAAACAGTCGACCGGTACGACCAAAGCCGGTTTGCACCTCATCGGCGATCATGACAATGCCGTGCTGGTCGCAAATCGCCCGAATTTTCTCAAGAAAATCAAAAGGGGCGATATAGAACCCCCCCTCGCCCTGAACCGGTTCGATGATGATCGCGGCCACCCTGGAGGCTTCTATCGTGGTCTTGAACAGATTATCCAGTGCCGTCAGTGATGTTTCCTGACTG
Source organism: uncultured Gammaproteobacteria bacterium (assembly GCA_964614335.1). Classification (GTDB taxonomy): domain Bacteria; phylum Pseudomonadota; class Gammaproteobacteria; order Arenicellales; family DRJH01; genus DRJH01. The sequence goes on along the minus strand of CAZTLH010000028.1, from coordinate 11,161 downwards.
ATGTCATGGGCCGCGATCGGGAACGGAATATGGTAAATATCCCCTGGAAAGGGTCCAAACCCAGCTTTATAGGGTGCCACTTTTCCGGTCAAACCCATGGTCATCAACGTGCGGCCATGAAAACTTCCATTGAAGGCAATCACACCACTGCGTCCGGTATGTACCTTGGCGATCTTGACCGCATTTTCGACGGCTTCTGCACCGGTGGAGACAAACAGGGTTTTTTTCGGTGTTTTGCCTGGTGCCAGGGCATTGAGGCGTTCAGCCAGTTCAATATACGAGTCATAGGGAACGACCTGATAGGCCGTATGGGTAAAACGTTGCAACTGTGCCTCAACCCGGGCCATCACCCGCGGGTTACGATGCCCGGTATTGAGGACCGCAATACCACCGGCAAAATCGATATATCGACGTCCTTCAACATCCCATAATTCGGCATTTTCGGCATGATCAGCAAAAATCGGCGTCATGGTCGCAACGCCCCTTGGGGTTGCTGCCAGTCTTCTGGCATTCAAATCTGCATTATCGGTCATCTGTAGTTACCTGTGGTTAGTGTCTATGGTTTGATCATGTTGCTGCCAGACGACAAGTCATGGCTGTTCCAGGAGACGGAAATTCTACAGCGTTATTGTAGTACCGCTCTATCCAATACACACTGCAGAATCTGTCCAATTCACCGTAGCCCCCTGTTGATCTTCACTGCTGAACATTCAGGATAAGCTGTCAGAATTAGCTTGTCGTTTATGCACTACATCATGTAGCATATTGTGGAACTCCTTTTTTTCTTTGTCAACAATATGAACCAAGATGTTTTCTACAAGGTCACACTCACTATCAGCCAGTCCGATCTGCCATCGCTGAGACAGGCTGAACGTCTGGGAGAATATGCTGTGGTCTACCGCGTTGGTCGCAATCAACTCGGTGGGGGGTTTGGCGATCAAAACAAATATCCCTATGCCTGGGGCGTTGTGGTCTATGTAGATGGACAGCTGGCCAAGATCTATAGCGCACGCGGCTATTTACGGGAATGGAACAGCCTGGACCGTCTGGAAAAATGGCTACGTGCCCAGGGCTTCTGGTATTGGTGGACCCGCAATGACCTGCAGCCATTGAATACCGAAGCTAGTGGTGAATTTGATCCCGCATGAGACTGCTCATGCTGTGTCGTCGGCTGCCAGTTGCTGTAACAACCACTGCTGAAACAGTTTGACCTTCGGACTTCCGGCCAACTCCGGTTCACAGACCAGATACCAGTCACCAACCTGAAAATCCATTTTCCGGAAGGGTCGTACCAGTTTTTCATCTTCCAGGTCGGGTACTGCAAACGGACTGTTGGCCAGGGCGATGCCACGCCCCTTGCGGGCCGCTTCAAGGGCCAGCAGGTAACTGTCATATTTGATGGCAGGGCCATGTGACCAGCTTTCCACCCCGGTCTGCTGCAACCAGATATCCCAGACCGGCTGGCGATTATACAGTTGCAATATATTGAATTGTTTCAGGTCAGCAAGGTCAGGTGCCGGGCCCAGTTGCTGTAATAATTCGGGGCTGCACATGGGATAGAGCATTGCCGGAGCGAGATGAAAATAACTGAGATTGCGATCCTTTTCATCGGTCCAGATGATACCGACATCGACGGCGCCACGATTGAACTCCCAATCCAGATAGGTCGTACTGAGCTGAATTTCGATCTCCGGTGTTGAGCGCAGAAAATCGTGCATGCGCGGTAACAACCAAAGCATCGCCACGGTGATATAAACCTGTACCACCAGCGTATGTGGACGCTCCAGCGAACGCAATAAACGGGTCCCGTCTGCGATCCGGTCAAAGGCTTCGGTTAGTATCGGCAAGTAATAATTCCCGGCCTCGGTCAATACCACATTTCGCCCCACACGACGGAAGAGGTGGACTTCCAGCTGCTGTTCCAGGTTGTGGATATGGTGACTGATGGCCGAATGCGAAATATTTAATTCTGCCGCAGCAAGGCGAAAATTCAGCTGCCTGGCAGCCGCTTCAAATGCCCGCAGGGCATTCAGATTGGGCAGAAATCTTTTCGTTTTCACCGCATCCACTATCTCGACCTTTCATCCTGAAAGTCAACAAACCATAGCAAAACCTGCCGATGATCCGGTTTTGTAACACCTGAACAGCGACAATATTTTACTGCAAACCAGGACAAATCGGTGAGTAATAGTTACCAATTGATGAAAAACTATCAATTGTCGCCGCCCCGCTTCTATCACACAATGCCCTGTACAAACCCCTCCTGAAAGGCAGCCGACATGAGCGTAAACACAGTGACTGAACACAGACATCGTAGTGGTGGCCGTGCTGCCCGCAGGGCGATCCGCAGTGCCCCGCTGGCCGAAGACCTGCGCGCCATTCGCCCGGGTCTGGAAAGTGGTTGTTACAAACCATTAGGTGAACAGGACATTGTCAAAATCAATCATGCCGCACTCGATGTCGTCGAAAGAATTGGCCTGGCCGATGCCACACCGACGGTGATCGAAGCCGTGGTGGCCGCAGGCGGTATGCTCAAAGAAAACGGCCGACTCTGCTTTCCCCAAGCGATGGTTGAAGACATGCTGGCCAAAGCCAACCGCAATCTGGTGCTGCATGCGCAGGACCCAAAGTGGGATCTGGATCTTTCCGGCAGTCACACCTATTTCAGTACAGCCGGTGCGGCCGTCAACATGATTGATGCCCGCAGCGGTGATTATCACCAATCCACCAGTCAGGATCTCTACAATATCGCCCGGCTGGTCGATACCCTCGATAATATCCACATGTTCCAGCGCTCGGTGGTCTGCCGGGACATCCCCGACACCTTCGACCTGGATTTTAATACCTGCTATATCGCAGTTTCCGGCACCCGCAAACATGTCGGGTCCAGCTGGAGTGACCCGGAATCATTGCAGGCATCGCTGAAAATGCTGCATCAGATTGCCGGCGGCGAAGCCCAATGGCGGGCCCGGCCATTTGTCTCCATCTCCTCCTGTTTTGTTGTGCCACCACTGAAATTTGCTACCGGTGCCCTCGATTGTCTGGAAGTCGCCATACGTGGCGGGATGCCGGCATTGATGCTGGCTGCCGGTCAGGCCGGCGCCACCTCGCCCGCCTCACTGGCTGGCGCTGTGGTCCAGCAGACTGCTGAAGTGCTCGCCGGCTTTTGTATTGCCAATGCCATCAAACCCGGTGCAGCCGTGATCTTTGGCACCTGGCCATTTGTCTCCGATCTGCGTACCGGGGCCATGAGTGGTGGCAGCCCGGAACAGGCACTATTGGTCTCGGCCTGCGCCCAGATGGGGCGCTTTTATGATCTGCCAACCGGCATCTGCTCTGGCATGAGCGATTCGAAAATACCCGACTACCAGGCCGGTGCCGAAAAAGGATATTCCCACGCCCTGACCGCCAACTCCGGTGCCAATCTGATTTATGAGGCCGCCGGTATGCATAGCAGTCTGTTGGGTTGTTGTTATGAAAGTTTTGTCTTGGATAACGACACCATCGGTGATGCCCTTCGAACCGTCCGTGGCATTGAAGTGACCGATGAAGCCATCGGTATCGAATCCATGCGTGCCGTCTGTGAAGAAGGTCCCGGCCATTATCTTGGCCATGACCAAACCCTGAAACTAATGCAAACTGAATACTATTATCCGGCCACCGCCGATCGCAGCAGCCCCAAGGAATGGGATGAAAAAGGTCGCCCCACAGCACTGTCGCTGGCTGAAAATATCGTCAAAAAAACCCTCGACGAACATTATCCACGTCATATCCCGGATGCGCTGGATGCCTGGATCCGTGATGAATTCGTCGTAAAATTACCACGTGACGCCATGACTCCGACTGCATCGGGCGACACATAACATTGCAGCAATTCCCGCTAAAATTCGAAGACAAGGGTTTGTTGGCACCCCGGTCACGCCATAAGCACGAACAAACCACTATGGCTCAATATACAATGCAGATGCGCATTAGCAAACCTCTGTCGAAATAAACTCTCGACAGCCATGATTGATAAGGGAGAAACCATGAAAACGCATGCAAGAATCGTGATTATCGGCGGTGGCGCCGTCGGCTGCAGTGCCGCTTACCACCTGGCCATAATGGGCTGCACCGATGTGGTGTTGCTGGAGATGGACGAACTCACTTCCGGCTCCACCTGGCATGCTGCCGGTAATTGCCCGACCTATTCGACCAGTCTCAATATCATGAAAATGCAGCGCTACAGTGTCGAACTCTATGACCATCTCGCTGCGGATGTCGATTACCCCATCAACTACAGCTGTACCGGCTCGGTTCGCACTGCCCAAAGTGACGAACGCATGTTTGAATTCAAACATGTGCAATCGATGGCCCGGGCCCAGGGGCTGGACTATGAAATTCTGAGCCCCGGTGAAATGCGTGAGCACTATCCCTTTCTGGAATTGCATGACCTCGAAGGCGGTCTTTGGGACCCACTGGATGGTGATATCGACCCCAGCCAGCTGACCCAGGCCTTTGCCAAGGGGGCCCGTGATCTGGGGGTAAAGATTCAACGTTTCAATCCCGTCACCGGAATCACCCAGCAACCCAATGGGGAGTGGCGTATTGAATGCAAAAATGGCGCAATCGTGTGCGAAAAAGTCATCAATGCCGGTGGTTATCGCGGTGGTGAAGTCGCTGCCATGGTCGGACAGTACCTGCCGATCGTTTCCCTCTCCCATCAATATCTGGTCACCGAGACCATCCCTGAACTGGAAGCCCGGGATCACAAGCTGCCATTATTACGTGATCCGGACGACAGCTACTACTTGCGTCAGGAACGCCAGGGTCTGCTCCTCGGCCCCTATGAAATCAAGGCCACACCGTACTGGATCGATGGTCTGCCGGAAAACTTTTCCTCGCAATTGTGGGAGGATGACCTCGATCGCCTGGAATGGTACATCAATGCCGCCATGGCCCGGGTGCCACTGCTCGCCAAAGCCGGTATTACCCGGGTGATCAATGGCCCCATCCCCTATTCGCCCGATGGTTCACCCTATATCGGCCCGGCTTATGGCCTGGAGAACTTTTACCACTGTTGCTGTTTTTCCTTTGGCATCACACAGGCCGGCGGCGCCGGCAAGATCATTGCCGAGCAGGTACTCGAGGGCGAATCCGAGTGGGATATGTGGATGTTTGACCCACGTCGTTATTCGGACTATGCCACCAAAGACTATGTGGTGGCCAAGGCGGTCGAAGTCTACCAGAATGAATATGCCATCCCCTTTCCGCACCAGGAACGCCCCGCAGGTCGGCCTGCCAAGACGACCCCGGTGTATGAAAAACTGAAACAAAAAGGCGCATTCTTTGCTGCCCAGGGTGGTTGGGAACGTGCCGTCTGGTTCCCTCAGGGAGAACGCCCGGCAGAGCAGAGCGTTTCATTCCTACCGGCACGTCGTAACTGGACAGCGGCGGCTCGCGCCGAGTGCAAAGCGGTTCGGGAACGGGTCGGAGTCCTGGATCTTGGCGGTTTTTCCAAATATGACATCTCCGGGCCGAGTGCAACAGACTGGCTGGATTTTATGGTGGCCGGCAAACTGCCCAGGATCGGGCGTCAGAGTCTGTCCTATTTCCTCAATCATAATGGTCACCTGATCGCCGAGATGACCATCGCCCGTCTGGCCGATGATCATTACTGGTTGATTTCGGCCGCTGCCGGTGAGTGGTATCTGGAAGACTGGCTGTTGTCCAATATGCCGGTTGATGGCTCGGTCCAGTATGAAAATCTGACTGACCGCTTCGGTGCGCTGATACTCGCCGGGCCCCGTTCCCGTGACCTGTTATCAAAGATTACCCGAACCGATCTTTCCAACAGGGCCTTTCCGTGGCTATCGGTACAAAATATGGAGGTCGGTTTTACCCCAAATATTCTGGCCATGCGGGTCAATTATGTCGGTGAACTGGGCTGGGAGTTGCATGTACCGATGGTATCGCTGGCCGCAGTCTATGAGCAGGTGATGGCTGCTGGCGAGGAATTTGGGGTCGCTGACTTTGGTCTTTATGCCATGGATTCCATGCGTCTGGAAAAATGCTATCGTGCCTGGAAGGTCGATCTTATCCATGAATACACGCCTTTTGAAGTCTCTCTCGATCGTTTTGTGGCCATGGACAAAGGGCCATTTCTGGGTCGTGAAGCACTTCAGAAACAACTCGATGATGGCATCCCGCAACGTTTCGTGCCACTGATTATCGAGACCGATGTAGCCGAAGCACCGTATTGTTCCCCGGTATATGATGGCCATGATATCGTTGGCGTGACCTCATCGGGTGGCTACGGCTATACCCTGAAAGCCAATATTGCCCTGTCCTTTGTCAAACCGCAGTATGCCGAGGAAGGGACCCGACTTGAGGTCAGTATTCTGGGGCAACGCTATCCGGCTACCGTAGCGACAGAGCCCCTGTATGACCCCCAGAATAAAAAACTGCGGGATATCGCCTGATCAGGAGCTCCCGCTAGCCAAGGATTTGCCGACTGTTTTCTCGCTCGATGGCTATAAATAGTCATAAATCGCTCGAAATCAGCCAACAAACCCTTGATATCGAATTTCTAGCGGGAATTACTGTCACCTGATCTTTTGGAAAATTGATTGAAAGATGCTGACTCAAGCAGGAACTCCAGGGAACACTGAATGAACCGACTGTGTTCACCGGGAGTCTGTGTCACATATCGGAACTTCTGTTTTTCTTACTCTCGGCGGCAAGAAAAAGCTTTCAAAGATTGCGATCAAATCGCTTTAGATTTAACCGGGTAACGAACCAGTACTTGCCATAGACCGGCGTCATTGCGACAAGCCAGGCCTTTTTCCAGTAAACGATTGCCCTGGGCCTGGCCACTGGATTGTTCAAATTCACGACAGAACCGACCGTCTTTGGTCTCAAAGGTGCGCAGTGGTTTGATAAACCCGGAGGCAACACCACTGCGCCAGCGACTGACCGCACCGCTGGCATTGTATTCCAGAGACTTCGCCAGGGTGCCGGTGATCACACGCTGATCGACTGCCTGCACCAAGTCCGCGGGCGGTTGTGTATCCATAAACCAGGATCTTCCCAATACAACACCGGTAATCAATGCCACAGCCGATACCGGAGCGTAGGCTGGTCGCAGCAAAAGCAGCAGCTTTTGCAATTTCTCCTGCAGATTGTGTCGCCTGTGAAATACTTCCGCTGGAGGAGTCAACTCCGGCATCGGCCCATACATAGCATCGTCAAATGCCACACTGATCGCTGACGTTGACTGCCGTAGCATATTGACCAGCTGTTGCAACTCCGGCGACTGCGCGATCCGGCCTTCTACATCCGCACAGCTAACACCATCCAGTTCACCATCGACATAAGCGACAAGCAAACTGTCATCAATTTCCATTGACGACACTTCGCAAACCAGGTCGGGTTGTATTTTCTTGCCGGGTCGCTGGCACCATTGCTTTGGCCAGACTCATTCTTGCCCGTGACAAACGGCTGGTAATTGTTCCTATCGGTAATTCCAGCACTTCGGCCGCTTCCTTGTAACTCAATCCTTCGACGGTAACCAGCAACAGTACGGTTTTCTGGTCCTCCGGCAAATCAGCGATCATTCGGCGTGTCTGTTGCAGGGAAATCCAGGTTTCCATCTCCTGCCTGCTATCTCCACCCTGTTGCAGATCGACCATTTCGTCAGCCACACATTGCTGCCGATAGTGCCCACTCTGACGGGAATTGATATGAATCGAATGCATGATCCGGAACAACCAGCGGTCGAGATTGGTGCCGTCCTGCCATTGGTGCAAGCGGCTTAAGGCGCGATCATAGGTTGCCTGCAACAGATCATCCGCATCATGACTATTATTGCACAGCCCTGCTGCAAAACGCCGCAAACGCGGCATCAAAGCCACAAACCGCTGATGAATATCTCTGGTACGGTCATCCATAATTTTGCCCTGATTACACTTGCCCTTTATTCCGAACTCGTATACTAAGCGAGGCAACATTAAGATAAGCTTAAGTTTCAGAACAAGCCCTGCCCACCTTCGAACTCTCCCAAACGACCCTTACTCAAACATAGTTTCCGAATCGACTCTCTGACAAAATAACCGGCCCTATAGAACAGATCGATACAGTCTGGTGATTCCTTCAGGCCTGTTTCCTGAATCCGCTGTATATCTTTAGCGCTTCCTGCAACAATCCACAAGGGTTGAAACCTGCGCATATCGAATACCAAGGCGCACATATGGTGTTCTCAGAGCAGATCGGCATCAGGTACAATCAACCATCGCAAATAATTGTACCGGATTTGTCCCGACTTTCTACATTATGTATCCATGAAGACGGTGATCGATGAAGGCATAACACTTTGTGCAGACATGCAAAAAAAGGAATCGCCCAATGGATGACATTATGGACACACCACCGGAAGAAGTTTCTGAATACTTTGAAGAAATGATAGGCAGCAGCATGTATTATTTGATCCGTGTTGAACCCGATGCCGAACATTTTATCGAGATATATACCCACATGGCCCTCGCAGGGTATTTTGATTTCTTCGATGATATTGCCATCGATGATCTGGATCAGAAACGTATTTTCTTTCGCATGATTGCCATTCAGATCTGGAATCACACCCCATTACCGTCCAATCACTATCGCCCCAAACCAATCCCGAAGCCTGGACGTAACGCATCCTGTTTTTGCGGGTCAGGACTAAAATACAAGCACTGCTGTGCCAGAATGGATATCGATGAACTGCCCATCATGCATCAGGGCATGTTGACGCATTTCTTGCTGGAGACGATATCGAAAACCCGTTTGAAGCAGGTGTGGCAGTTTCTGCCACATCCAGTTCTTGCCGAAACGGCCGTGGAATGGGCAAGAGAGAGTGAAGAACAGGCTGAGCGAGCGCTGTTGATGCTGGACCCGATTTTCAAGCAAGACGATAGCAAACTGGATCATCGGGATGAAATGGCCTTCGACACCATGATGGATCTTTGTACACTGCTTGACAAACCTCGCAAGAAAAAAGCACTGGTCAAACGCTTGATGCAACACCCTGACAAGGTCTTGCGATCTGCGGCGCTACAGCGATGGTGCTGCATCCTCGGTGATCTGGGCCAGGATGATGAAGCCTGGCAATATTTTCAGCAGGCCCAACGTCTTGACCCCGATGATCCGGCATTGAGTCACCTGGAATTAATTCTGCTAATGCAACAGGGTAAAACAGACCTGATGCAGCAACGTGGTAAATTCTGGATTAAACGACTGGGCAATATGAATCATGACGGTGACCTGAGCGAATTAATTGATTCCCTCAGGGAATTAATCTCTGACACACCTTCGATGTTGGGTAACCTACTTGATCGAACTATTCCAGGTATTTCAAGATTGATCAGCTGGCTGAATACCTCCAGCCAAACACCACCACCACTGATCAACAAGCTGAAAAAATCTGGCACCTACAGGATTATCGAACCGACCAGCAAGCAGACCGCGGGGCTTGAATATGAGTGGACAAAACTGATGATGGATAGTGATGACCCATGGCAGCAGTCAAAATCCTGGCTCGACATGCTCGAGGAAAACCCGGAGCTGGCTGGCAGCAGTGTAGTCCTTGACGATCTGATCAGAATCATCCATGAAGTAGATATTCCAAACGCCACACTGATTTTTGAGCCCTTACTAATCCTGGCCCTGTTTCAAATCAAACGCCTGTTGCCAAATAAACCGGAGGTTCAGGTACCCTGGGGTTTCCTCGAAAACAGGCCTGCTCTTCGTGTACTGGGCTTTCTCGGGCAAACCATGGCAGGAGACGATCCACAGACGCCACTGGAATTGATGGAATGGTTGTTGCGTCTGAACCCACAAGATAATCAGGGCATACGAAGTGACTTGATCAATGGCTATTTGCATTTGCATCGAGACCAGGATGCGATCACTCTTTGCCAGCATTACCCGGAAGATATTGATGTCAATATATGCTATGGGCACGCACTGGCACTATTCCGGTTGGGTCAACAACAGCCAGCGAGCACGCATCTAAAGCTGGCCATTGATCAATCCCCCCGTGTTGCCAAGGCAATATTACGCAAGAGTATGAAACAACCAAAAGGAATGGAACCGGGCTATTTTACACTTGGCGGCGAAGATGAGGCCTGGTATTACCATCAGGAGGCACGAAATCTGTGGCTGGATACACCTGGAGCCATGGCATGGATAAAAAAGAGTTTGTAGTGACAGCGTAGACCCATCCTCAGGAGCTCTCGCTAGAAATTTACTAACAAGGATTTGTTGGCTTCTTTCGAGTGATTTTGGTTATTTTTTGGCCGTCGAACAAGAGAACAGTCAGCGAATCCTTGTCTAGGAGGCCTGGCTACGTCGGTAATGTGGCATGTATAAATACTTGTCAAAACACCTTGTATCACTTTACAACCAGGTCAAAGGCCAGTTTCGCGGCGGCCACATCCATGATGGCCATACCAATGGAGTCATAAATCACCGTGCTCCCTTTGGGCACGATTTTTGTACCGGAGTAGACCTCACCAATCTCGGCAAATATTTCACAGCCAGAACCCCGGATATTTCCAGCCTGGTCTCTTGCAGCGTCATAGGATTCAACGATTACGGTGTTGGCCATTACTGCGTCATCGAGTTCCCGGCCATCAATCGTATTCCACCCAACAGCGGTAACGAAGGCCCCTGCCTTGAGCCAGGCGCCTTTTACTACTGGCTCCTTGGCGGCGGTGGTGCAAGCCACGATGTCGGCATCGCGAACCGCTTGCTCGGCATTTGCAATATATGTTGCACCAACTTTCTCCGCCAGAGCCCTTCCTCGTGCTTCATTCCTTGACCAAAGCCGAAGCTCCTTGAATTCTGCTACTTCAGCCAACGCTTTAATATGGGACTGGGCCTGGACGCCATTACCCATGATTGTCACAATCGCACGATCCGTGGTTGCCAATTTTCGAGCGGCTGCGGCGGAACCTGCCGCTGTGCGCATTTCCGTGATCAGACGCCCATCCAATACAGCAAGTGGGGAACCATTATTTATATCAAATACAAGAATTACAGCTTGGTGAGTGGGAATTTCGGTCCCCGCATTTTCGTGATAGAGCGTGACCACTTTAACGGCCATTGCCTCACCCACATCCGGCACCGCAGCGATGATTTCATC
>CAZTLH010000027.1:0-13023 GCA_964614335.1 uncultured Gammaproteobacteria bacterium | reverse complement strand
GAATAGTCGTTCTATTTAACGAGAATTAGCGGAAAAATGGACCAAAACCCGCTTTTCCGCAGTAGGCTCTCTGTTCTCGGACAGCCTCCTAGACATTAAACCGAAAATGCATCACATCCCCATCCTGCACCACGTAATCCTTGCCTTCCAGACGCTGTTTGCCGGCTTCACGCACACCCTGCTCACCCTGGTAGGAAATAAAATCCTCGCAGGTAATGGTTTCGGCGCGGATAAAGCCTTTTTCAAAATCGCTGTGGATGACGCCCGCGGCCTGTGGCGCGGTGGCACCAGCGACAATGGTCCAGGCTTTGACTTCCATCGGCCCGGCGGTAAAAAATGTGCGCAGATGCAGCAATTCATAACCGGCCAGGATAACCCGGTTCAAACCCGGTTCCTCCACGCCAAGATCATCCAGAAATAACTGCCGTTCCTCGCTGTCAAGTTCAGAGATCTCGGCTTCGATGGCAGCACATAACGCAATCAGACGGGCCTTCTCGTTCCTGGCGTGTGTCTGCAGGCGATCGAGCATGGGGTTGTTGGTAAAACCATCTTCGGCCACATTGGCAACATACATCACCGGCTTTGCGGTCAACAGGAACAAGGGTTTTAGCAATTCTCGCTGCTCATCGTCCAGGGACTGGGCCCGTACCGGTATGCCCTGGTCCAGCCGATCCCGGACCTGCTGGAATGTATTGCGCAGACGCAGCTGCTCCTTGTCACCGGCTTTTGAAGCCTTGCCCGCCTTCAACAGGGCTTTTTCGACCGTATCCAGATCGGCCAGCATCAACTCGGTGTCGATCACTTCAATATCCCGTATCGGATCAATACTGCCGTCGACGTGGGTTACGAGGTCATCTTCAAAGGCCCGTACAACATGGGCGATGGCATCGACTTCACGAATATGGGCCAGAAATTGATTGCCCAGACCTTCCCCTTTGGATGCGCCTTTGACCAGACCGGCGATATCGACAAATTCGATGGTGGTCGGTACCAGCCGCGATGGATTGACGATCGCAGCCAGTTGATCGATACGGGTGTCCGGCACCGGCACAATGCCGACATTGGGGGCGATGGTACAAAAGGGATAGTTGGCGGCTTCTACCCCGGATTCGGTCAAGGCATTAAACAGTGTTGATTTGCCGACATTGGGCAAACCGACGATGCCACATTTAAATCCCATTTTTCTCTTCCATGATGACGTCAGTGTTGTGGCGCATGTAATGTGTTCATGACAGCAGCGGTCTTGCCTGCCAGCAAATCGGGCAAGGCCTGCAAGCCGCGGTCGATGGCGTCGGCAATCAACTGACGCTGATCGTTGTTCGGTTGCCCGAGCACATAGCCAACCACAGCCTGGGGTGAGCCGGGATGACCGATGCCGATACGCAGACGATGGTATTGCGGGCTGCCGAGTTTTGTGTGCAAATCCTTGAGTCCCTTGTGACCACCATGACCACCACCGTATTTATAACGAATGCTGCCCGGCTCCAGATCCAGATCATCGTGTACGACCAGCAGGGCTTCGACCGGTATGCGGTAATAACGCAGATAGGCCGCGACCGGATCACCGCTGAGATTCATAAAGCTTTGCGGTTTCAACAATTGCAACTCGTGCCCCTGCCAGTTGACCGGGCAGGCCAGGGCGTTGATGCGGCTCAGTGACTGCCAGTCGCTACCGGCCAGACGATCCACAAACTGAAACCCGGCGTTATGCCGGGTTTGCAGGTATTTGTGGCCCGGGTTGCCAAGCCCGGCAATCACCTTGATCATGCTACAACAGCATCAGTCTTCTTGTTCAAGTGAAGGCATCACTTCAGCTTCAGCTTCACCATCTTCGTCCGTTTCCTCAACTTCAACCTTCGGTGCCATGATGGTAACCACAGGCAGGTCTTCGCCATCACTGTTGAGGGCGACCAGTTCCACGGCATCCGGCAATACGATGTTACTCAAATGCAGGATGCCACCGATTTCGAGACCGGAGATATCGAGGGTCAATTGATCGGGCAAATCCCCCGGCAGACAGGAAATTTCGACTTCGGTTATCAAATGTGACAACTGCCCGCCCTGGTCCAGACCGGGGGACTGTTCTTCACCGGTCAGATGCAGTGAAACCGGCAGATGAATGGCTTCGTCGGCATTGATGCGCTGAAAATCCATATGCAGAACCTTGTGTTTTTGCGGTTGCATCTGAATATCGCGAATGATGACTTTTTCACGCTTTTTACCCGCGCGCAAGGAAATCACCGATGAACGAAAGTTGGTATCTTCCAGCTTTACCAGAATTTCCAGTTGGCTGATTGAGATTTCGGCATTCTTGCGTTTACCGCCATAAACCACTGCCGGCAAACGGCCCGCATGACGCAGTCGACGACCCGCCGCTGTGCCTTTCTCATCCCGTATTTCGACATTCAACTCATATTGTGTGCTCATGTTCTGTTCTCCTGTTGTCGTTGGTACGACGTTCAATCCATAAAAAGTGTGCTGACCGAATCTTCATCGGCAATCCGCCGCATGGTCTCGGCCAGCAATTCCGCAATACTGACCTGGCGTATCTTGCGCATGCTGCGAGCCTGTTCTGACAAGGGGATGGTGTTGGTAACCACCAGTTCGTCGAGCTGGGAGCGCTCAATTCGTTGTAACGCCGTACCCGAGAGCACCGGATGGGTACAGTAAGCGGCCACCCTGACTGCCCCATTTTCCTTGAGTGCGGCGGCTCCTTCACAGAGGGTGTTGGCGGTATCAACGATGTCATCGACGATGACACAACTGCGATCATCCACATCACCGATGATATTCATGACCTTGGCCACATTCGCCTGTGGCCGGCGTTTGTCGATAATGGCCAGGTTGGCGCCCAGCTGTTTGGCAATGGCCCGGGCCCGGACCACACCGCCGACATCTGGTGAGACCACCAGCAGGTTGGGCATCCGTTGTCGCCAGATATCCCCCAGCAATACCGGTGAGGCATAGATATTATCGGTGGGGATCTGGAAAAAACCCTGGATCTGGTCGGCATGCAGGTCAAAGGTCAAAACACGATTGGCACCGGCCACGGAAATCATGTCGGCAACCAGACGGGCGGTGATCGCAACCCGGGCCGTGCGCGGCCGCCGATCCTGTCGGGCATAACCAAAATACGGGATAACCGCCGTGATGCGTTGTGCCGAAGCACGCCGCAAGGCATCCATGATGACCAGCAATTCCATCAGATTGTTATTGCTGGGGTTACAGGTGGGTTGCAGAACGAAGACATCCTTGCCACGAACATTTTCGAGCAGCTCAACACTGACTTCGCCGTCACTGAATTCGGTAACCAGGGCCTTGCCCAGTGGCAGATTCAAATGTTTGGCCACAGCCTGTGCCAACGCCGGATTGGCGTTGCCGGTAAAAACAAGCATATTTTCGGTGGACATGGGTTCCCTGCCGTACAGATCAGTGCTACACAACGGTTGTTAAAAAGCGGTTCTCGAATAATGGCTTTTGATATATGGCTGGGGCGCCAGGGTTCGAACCTGGGAATACCGGAATCAAAATCCGGTGCCTTACCACTTGGCTACGCCCCATTTGCATATCAAAAACCAGTATGCAGTCTTTCCCATAATGGGTGTTGATTGCAGGTTTTGACCACAAAACTCTGCCAGGCAGCTGGACACTGCTGCCGGATGCGTTGCCCTTGCTGTTGATTTGCAATGGTCATAAAGAATGCACCACCGCTGCCACTCATCCTGGCCTCGCCATAAGTCGATAACCACGACTCTACTGCGGCGGCCTGCGGATAATGCGCGACTACCATGGTCTGCAAGTCATTCCTGTCCAAACCCAATTGAGAACCGCGTATTCTGATGGGCACAGGTTTGCTTGTCAATGCACATTTTTTAAACACAGCGGCCGTTGCGACATGTACATCGGGCACTACCAGCAACACCCAGCCGGTCGCCGGCGTAATGGGGGTCAGGATTTCCCCGATGCCTTCAGCCCAGGCGGCCCGACCATGAATAAAGACCGGAATATCGGCGCCGAGCGCCAGACCGAGCTGTGCCAGTCGCTCAAGACTGTAGTGCAATCCCCAAAGCTGATTCAGCACCAGTAGCACGGTCGCGGCATCGGAGCTGCCACCACCGAGACCGGCGCCCATCGGTATCGATTTTTCAATATGGATTTCGACACCGTGTGTGCTACCGGCCTCTTGTTGCAACAGACGGGCTGCACGTATGGTCAGATCCTGCTTTTCGGCAATACCATGATGATCACCGTTGCGATGGATCCCTTTTACAGCCAAACGCAAGCCGATGCGATCCTGCAGACTGAGAAATTGAAAGGCTGTCTGCAGGGTATGATAGCCATCCGGGCGTTGCCCCAGGACATGCAAAAACAGATTGATCTTGGCCGGAGCCGGGAACCACTGAATCATGGCTTTGAAACGCCGGGTGTAGCGATTTTGGCCAACTGCCAGCTGCGTATAATCAGCTTGATCCGAAACCTCGGCTGCTCCAGGCCACCGGGCCGGTCTTCCAGCCATAACGGCTCGCTCCCAAGGCCCGGTATGGTTCCCGGCAAGGCGTCGAGCTGCAGACGCCCGGGCAGGGAATACTGGTCTACTGTACGGTAGTCGCTGTATTGGATCTGCCAGCCATTTTGCTGCAGGCTGCGTAACCGACCCTGCTCATCCCATTGTGCCTTTTCGCTCTTGCCCGGTGCCGATAAACCGACGATCCAGTACTGTAGACTGGAAAACGGCACTTGCCAACCCACCCGGCGATATAACAACCGCTGCAAATTACGGTCTGTGTAATGGTGCTTCTTGCTGTCGACCAGCGTTGCCTGGTCGGTATCCTGTTGCAGACGCAGACGTCCGCTGCCAAATGGCCCGTAGAGGTCGAGATCATGCCGTGTCTGCCTGCGTTTCCACAGCACTGTGGCCTGACCGCCCTTGCGTTGTGAACGCACGGCCATGCGGGCCTTGATTTGCCAACTGTCGATGTTCTGTAATTTCCTGACTTGTACATCCCAGAGACTGGCCGGGTGATCCACTAGCACGACTCTTGGACTGCAAGCTGTTACCAACATCGCTGCCAGCAGCAGCACGGCAACCCGTGGCAGGATACCGTGGTTGACGGCCGCGGCAGATTCAGTGATCGTTAAAGCGTTTGATGGTGGCATTCAGAACGCTGTTGTCAGAGGCCTGGCGATAGGCTTTTTGCCACACATCCCGAGCTTTTCCCTGTTGACCGATCGACCATAGGACTTCACCGAGGTGGGCGGATATTTCTGGATCCTGACGCAGGGTCAGGGCCTGTTGCAGAAACTCGGCGGCTTTGCCGGACTGCCCCATACGAAAATAAAGCCAACCCAGACTATCGAGGACAAAGGGGTCTTGTGGCAGCAGGGTATTGGCTTTTTTCAACAGCTCCAGTGCTTCGGTATAACGATCGGTTTGATCGGCCAGGGTATAACCCAGGGAGTTGTAGGCCTGGGCATTATTGGGTTCGCGACGGATCAGCAAGCGCATGTCCCGCTCGACCAGGTCCACCAGATGCAGCTCGGCGGCAGCCAGACCGCGAGCATACAGCAGACGATTGTCTTTCGGGTGTTGGGCAATGGCTTTGTCGAGCATCTTTTTGGTGCTTTGCCAATCCTTGAGTTTTCGGAACAACTGGTCTTTTTCGAGAATCAGCTGGATTTCCTGACTGTTACTGCTGGTCGTGGTCTGGTTCAGCAAGGCCATGGCCTGGGCAGGTTTTTTCTGGTCCAGCAATACTTCCGCCGACAGCAAACGGGCCTGGAATGCGGGTTTGTCACCCTTGACCTGACTGAATATCTGCATGGCCGGTTGATATTTTTTTTCTGCAGCATAGGACTGGCCCAGCATAATCTGCAGCATCGGATCATTCGAACGCAGCCTCAGGGTTTGTTGCAGATAGTCAATGGCGACGGTGAACTGCCGGGTTTGAAAACTCAGCAATGCCGCAGCATAGTTGGCGTCGGCATCATCGGGCTGCACTTTGACTGCCCTCTCGAAGGCCTGTAGTGCGGCTTTTTTGCGGTTTTTCTTCAACAAATAATGGCCAAATGCCATTTGTATTTTCGCGGAATCAGGATGTTGATTGAGCCAGTCTGTTATGAAAGGTTCAGCCTCTTTGCTCCGGTATCGAACCAGATGAGAGAATTTTCCCAACGCCGCATCTTCCCAGTCGGGGCGTACCCGCAGTGCCTGTTCCAGCGCCTGTAACACTGCCGGACGCTGTTTGGCCCGTTCGGCGACCAGGGCCAGCATCAACCATGCGTCGGCTAACCCGGGATGCAGATCAACCATTTTTTTCATCATGCGCATGGCGAGTTCAGGCTTTTTACCGGCAACCTGGAGCATCGATACGGCAAGCCGGCGATAGGCCTGTTTCAGATTTTTCCGGCCGGCCTCCAGTTGCAGTTGCAAGGTCTTTTCGGCCGCATCGATACGACCGAGCTGCAACTGCGAGACGGCAATAATACCCAGTGGTTCGGGAGATTTTGGTGCCTGTTGTCGCCACAGCCTGGCAATCGACAGCGCCTGGCTGTATTGTTTGTTTCTGAGCGCAACCCTAGCCGCACGGGCAACGGCACGCGGGTCTTTTGAGGCCATGGCGACACGGGCCATGGCATCTACAGCCACATCTTCATAGCCACGCTGCAGGGCCACTTCACCCAGCAGAATGTCATACAACAGGCTTTGATCCAGCACGACCGCGGGCAATACCGGTTTTGGTGCCGGGGTCGGGGCTTTGGGGGCCGGTGGTGTGCCGGCGCAGGCAGCCAGCAGCAGCGCCGACAGTAGCCAGAGCAGACGGGGTCGCGTGATTAAGTGGAGCAATGGTGTCATTATGCGATACTATACACGGTCGCTGGATCTATCGAGGAAATTGAGGGGTGTATACCGGTTCTGTGTCACGACGGATTATCACGTCATTTAGATCCTGTGTAAAGACAATCGTAGCGTGAACAAGACCAGGAGGCTGTGACCGGTGAGTCCGTGGTGGATTTTTGGGTTGGCGGTACTGCTCGGCGCCGCTGGCTGGCGTTATATTGGCCGTTTTTATCAACGCTGGCTCTTCCCCGCAACAGCGCTGTTGCCTGGCGCCACGGCTATTCCTGGCGGCCGTGTGGCGGCCACCAATGTCGCCAGCCAGATTGCCCTGTTACTCGGTGGTGGGGTCTTTATCAGTGTACCACTGGCGTCGTTTTGGGGTTGGGGTCCGGTTCTGTTGTGGCTGCTGGTCGGTGGTTTTGGTGTTTGCGGCCTGATTGCAGCCGGTCTGCATTTTCTCGATGCCCGCTACCCACTGGACGGCTTTTCCGTAGTCAGCAAGGACCTGCTGGGCCAGCATGGCTCCCGGTCGCTAGCGCTTTTGGTACAAATTGCGGCCACCCTGATCCATAGCCTGTTACTGGTGGTTGCCAGCCAATTGATGGCATTGTTTCCGGTTGCTGCCAGCCTGGTGTTGTTGCACTGGCTGCCCCTGTTGTGTCTGAAAAAAACCCGACGCTGGCCCTCCGGTATCCATGCCGTGATGACATTGGCCGTGCTATGGTTGTTGGCATTGCCCATTGCCGGCTTGGTTCCGCTGCGTCTGGCTGGAGAAATTCAGTTGCTTGGCGGTGGTGAGAGCCAGTTTACCCTGCAGGCCTCCAATCTATGGTTGCTGATACTGGTCGCCCTGAATGTTTATTTGTTGCATCGGGCAGACCCCGCGATGACTGTATATCGACTGGGTGCCGGAGTGTGCTGTGCCCTGCTGTTAATGCTGGGGCTGTTCGGCCTGCTGTCCTATCCGGCAGTTTTGGTGATACCGCGGATCGCAGCCACCGCACCCGCACCCCTATTGCCGGGTTTTCTGTTGACCATGCCGGCGGTCACCCTGAGTGTCTGGTATATGATTTCGATAGCCGGCAGCCATCGCTCCCAGCAGCGGATGTCGCCGATACAAAGTTATACCGGTATCATTGTTGTGGTGCTCGCAGCACTGGTGTTATTGCTGCTGATTGCCTCCGGCAATGAGCAAACCCGGCCTTTGGTCTGGCAATCCCAACAAAGTCTGCAATTTACTTTTTCGGCCGCCCTGGTGAGGGTGGCCGGATTGCTCGGTCAACTCGGGATCCCGGCGGACTTGAGTCTGGGTTTTACCGGATTTACGGTCATCATTATCCTCATGGCTGCCTTGCAGGCCGGTTTACGAGGCCAATGTGTACTGTTTAATGACAGCATAAAAGAAACCGGGTTGTCCCGTATTCGTGTGGCGACTTTACCGTTGCTGACATTCACGGCAGCCCTGGCATTGTTTATACTACCCGGCCCCGGTCTGGCCCCGATCTGGGGTGCCTGGGGTATTGCCAGTGCACTGGCCTCGGCGGGTTTGCTGGTGATGACCGGTCTAGCGCTGATGCGACAACAACGCGCTGGTGGTCTGGCACTGATTTTGGGGGCTGTGCTTTGGGGAGTTGGACAATGGGCCGACTTACTGAGTTTACTGCAACACAACGGAAATTTTCAACCCTTCGATTTATTGTACGGGTTGCTATTCCTGCTCGGTTGCTGGCTGTTGGTACCCGTTATCAAAAGCTGGCGTACGCTGCGTCTTGCCGCGCAGCGCACACCTGGAAAAATCAATTTGTTGCTGCGCTAGCCATAACGGCAGCGACAGCCCATATACTTAATTTATGATCGATAATTCATGCACCTTCTTACACTCGGTTTGAGTCACAAAACGGCACCGGTAGCGCTGCGGGAGAAAACCGCCTTTAGCGCAGAGGCGTTGCCGGATGCCCTGCAGAGTCTGCGAACATCCTGTCAGGTGGAAGAGGCTACGATACTGTCGACCTGCAATCGTACCGAAATTTATTGTCGCAGTCGTCATGGACGCAGTGAAGTGCTGGTGGACTGGGTCAGTCGTTATCACCAGATCGAGGTCAGTGAATTGGCACAATGTCTTTATCAGCACCCGGACCAGGAAGCCGTACAACACACCTTCCGGGTTGCCTGCGGTCTGGATTCCATGGTCTTGGGTGAACCACAGATCCTGGGGCAGATGAAACAGGCCTTCTCCTATGCCAATGAGGTCGGAGCCACCGGAAAAATCCTCAATCGTCTGTTTCAGCACACATTTTCGGTGGCCAAGCAGATTCGCACCGATACCGCCATTGGTGCCAGTGCCGTATCTGTAGCCTATGCGGCCGTTAATCTAGCACGCCGAATATTTGCTCATCTGGGCAATCAGACGGTGTTGCTGGTCGGAGCCGGGGAAACCATCGAGCTGGTGGCCAGACACTTACTGGAACAGGGCGTACGGCATATGATTGTCAGCAATCGAACCGTGGAACACGCCCGGCAGCTGGCCACCATCATCGATGGCGAAGCCATCTCGCTGCAGGAGCTGCCCGCACGTCTGCATGAGGCCGATATCATCATCTCTTCGACGGCAGCACCGTTGCCGATTCTTGGCAAGGGACTGATTGAAAGTGCACTGAAGCTACGCAAACACCGGCCGGTGTTCATGGTGGATCTGGCGGTGCCGCGCGACATCGAAGAGCAGGTACGGGAACTGGACAATGTCTATCTCTATACCGTTGATGATCTGCAGGATGTGATCGAAACCGGCAAACAATCCCGACAACAGGCTGCGGTCGAGGCCGAGAAAATTATCGACTTGCAGGTGGCGCAATTCATGCACTGGATGCATTCGCTGGATGCCGTCCCGACCATCCGCCAGCTGCGACAGCAACTGGAAATAACATCACAGGCCGAACTCGATAAGGCCCTGAAAAAACTGGCCAAGGGTGCCGACCCGGTACAGGTGGTTAGCCAGCTGAGCCGCAGTTTGACCAACAAGTTCGCCCATCAGCCCTCCAATGTGCTCCATCGTGCGGATCTTGATGGCGACCCGACCCTGCTGGAAGCCACACGCAAGTTATTTGCCCTGGACCCGGAACAAATTACCCCTGAACGCAACAATCCAGGTCATGAGGACACTAAATGAATCCGTCATTACTCGCCAAGCTGCAGAATCTGGGCGAACGGCGGGAAGAAATCAACCTTTTATTGTCGGACCCGGCTGTCATCGGAGAGCAACAGCGTTTTCGCCAGCTATCCATTGAACTGGCCGATATCTCGCCGGTGGTTGAGGAGTTTTCCCGTTATCAGACCATACAACTGCAGCTGACCGAGGCGGAAGCCATGTGTCACGACCCTGACCCGGGGATGCGGGAGATGGCCCAGGAAGAAATCCCGGAACTGCGTGAACAGACCGCCGGCTTGCTGGATAATCTGCGGCGTTTGTTATTGCCAAAGGATGTTCGTGACGAACGTAATATTTTTCTTGAAATCCGGGCCGGTACCGGTGGGGATGAAGCGGCGTTATTTGCCGGTGACCTGTTCCGTATGTACAGCCTGTACGCCCAGCAGCGACGCTGGCAGGTTGAAGTCGTGAACCAGAATCAGGGCGAGCACGGCGGTTATAAGGAAATCATTAGCCGAATTGTTGGCAATGGTGCCTTTTCACGTCTCAAATTCGAATCCGGTGCACACCGGGTCCAGCGGGTACCGGAAACCGAAGCCCAGGGGCGTATCCATACCTCGGCCTGTACCGTGGCCATCCTGCCTGAAGCCGATGCCATCGACCATATCGAGATCAACCCGGGTGATCTACGTATTGACACCTATCGTGCCTCCGGCGCCGGTGGCCAGCATGTCAACCGCACCGACTCGGCGGTTCGTATCACCCATTTGCCCAGCGGTCTGGTCGTGGAGTGTCAGGATGAACGGTCACAACACAAAAACAAGGCCCGTGCGATGTCGGTGCTGACATCCCGCCTGCTGGAACAGGAAATCAGTCGCCAACATGAGGATGAGGCCGAAACACGCCGAAATCTGGTCGGCAGCGGTGATCGCTCGGAGCGCATCCGTACCTACAATTACCCGCAGGGCCGGGTCACCGATCACCGGATCGGTTTGACCCTGTATAAACTTGAAGAGGTGTTGCAGGGGCAACTGGACCTGGTCATCGAACCATTGATCAATGAATACCAGGCCGATCAACTGGCCGCCCTGTCAGACGGGTGAGCGGATCGGTTTGCATCGCCCAACAGCTGCGTTTCATCGCCTGTCGGCTACAGGAATCTGCCAGCCCTGAACTCGATGCCCGCCTGCTGCTTCGCCATGTGCTCGGTTGTAATGCTGCTGCCCTGATTCTGCGGGAACAACAATCGTTGACCATAGACCAATTGCAACAACTCGAATCACTGGTGCTACGTCGCAGCCGCGGTGAGCCCATGGCCTATATCATCGGCCAACAGGACTTTTGGGATATGTCCCTGGCCATGTGCGAGGGTGTACTGGTGCCACGACCCGATACCGAGATACTAGTGGGGACTGCCCTGGGACTGAATCATAATGACCGACCCTGGAAGGTCGCAGAGTTGGGTACCGGCAGTGGTGCGATTGCATTGGCACTGGCCCGTGAACGCCCGCAATGGCAGTTGCTGGCAACCGATTGCAGCCCGCTGGCATTACAGCTGGCGCAACAAAACGCCCGACAGCTGAAACTCAAAAATATCTGCTTTTGCCGCAGCGACTGGTGTCAGGCACTCCGTCCTAGCAGCCTCGATGTCCTGCTGAGCAATCCGCCCTATATTACCGCGAATGATCCCCATCTGGATGGTGACGGTGTCCGCTTTGAACCCCGCAAAGCCCTGGTCTCCGGCATCGATGGCCTCGATGCCATTCGCCGCATCACCACCACAGCAACGACCTGCCTGCGATCCGGCGGCTGGCTGCTGCTCGAACATGGCGCGGACCAGGCCACGGCGGTACGAGACTGTCTCGCAGCCAGCTCATTCACCAACATTCGCACAGTCACCGATCTCGCCAACAACCCCCGCGTCACCCTTGGCCAGCTGTTTTGGGTGTTTTGGGGTTGTTTTGGGGGTCGGACCTACGCAAGTCTTTGAAATAACAATCATACTGCCTTATTTATAAGCAATTATCCTGCTTAAATGGCCCATTTCAGTACGAAAACAGGTCTCTTAAGCCAAGGTGTAACTTTGAAATCAGTTTGGCAGCTAATTTCTAATACTTCTGGCTCAATACAATATCATCGTACCGAAGACTGAATATCAAAATATCCTCATGCCATTGAAAACCAATAGGCACTTCTGTCACTTTTGTACGCTTGGGTTTTAATCAACATGTTGCGACTTACGCGATAGCCATTCCCTCATTAGCTTTTTAATTCTCGTTTGATATGGCATACCGTCCAGTTGGGCTTGTACTTTGAAGGCATTCAATAAATCGGTTTCGATTTTTATACTGACCAATTTTGTCGCTGATTTCGTCAACGGCCGATTAATCAGACGAAAATCATCAAGAAATTGCACGATCTGGTCGCTGTTGAGCTGCTTGCATTGTTCTAGATATGCATCAGAAAAATATTGAGTCGGATTCACTTCAGTTTCTCCAACGCCTTGATGTCCTCGTAATCCTGTGGTCTGCTACTGATTTTTTTCATCGCAATCAAATCCTTGATATTCAGTAACGGCACCTTGATTTCAGCAATGTTTTTCAACAGTACTTTTTTACCTTTGGCATCAAAAGTGATAATGATATCGACCAATTCAGATGGATCAACCGGATTGTGAAAGTTCCAGGCGATGAGATTGCGATTCCGGATATATTCGTCGCGGAAATTGAATATATCAATTGCCCGGATGGGAAGACGCGAAGACAGGCCGATGGAATTGAGTGCCGACTCTGCACTTTCCAGGTCTTGTCTGCTCCAATGGAGTGCAATATCGATATCGAGTGTGCCCCGAATTGCACCGTGCAAGGCCACTGCATAACCGCCGACGATAACATAGCCGACTTTGGCCCGATTCAGTGCGATGCATACACGTTCAATAAATGTCATGATCCTAGCCAATCTTTGTCACTACCACTTAAAATAATCTTTAATAACATAATGTTATCGTTTTTCAATGCCCGTTAGGGCACTACTGTTTGTG
>CAZTLH010000026.1:0-13133 GCA_964614335.1 uncultured Gammaproteobacteria bacterium | reverse complement strand
GGCGGAGACGACGGGGTCAACGAGGCAGCAAGCCCGAGGCCGGCGGGAGGGAAATGTCCGTTGGCCGTGGGACTTCAATGGGGGATCTGGGGTGGGAACTGGCATTGGGGATTATCCTGATCAGTTTGTCGGTTACCGTGAATGCTGCGGTGATGGCTTTGCGTAGCAGTGCCGGACGCCTGGCGTATGCCTGAAGTCTGGTGGTAGAAGTGTTGAAACAGCCAGTCCCGGCAGGGCAGCCTTTGTTACAGGTGCAAGGGTTGTCGTTGTCGATCCATGGGCGGGTTCTGATCGATACGGTAAATTGTGTACTCGAGGCGGGTTACCGAACAGTGCTCCTCGGCCCAAACGGGGCCGGCAAGAGTATTTTATTACGTTTGCTCTGTGGTCTGATGAAAGCAGATACCGGAGCCATACGATGGCAAGGTCAGATGCTCGATACCGTCGTGCGCCGTCGTCTGGCGATGGTGTTCCAACGGCCCGTACTGCTGCGCAGGTCGGTAGCATCCAATCTGCAGTTTGTACTTAGCAATCGTGGTCTGAGTCGTGAAGAATGCAAGCAGCGGGTTGAAGAGGGTTTACGACTGGCACGCTTGCAGTCAGTAGCCGATCAACCGGCCAGATTGTTGTCTGGTGGTGAGCAGCAACGCCTGGCACTGGCACGGGCACTCATAACGAATCCCGAGGTATTGCTGTTGGACGAACCCACTGCAAGCCTCGACCCGGCCTCGATGCAGGCAGTGGAAGCAATTATACAATCGGCCCATAGCCAGGGAATCAAGATCATTTTTGTCACCCACGATGTGGGACAGGTGCGCAGGCTAGCCGACGAGGTCCTTTTTATCCATGCCGGGGCCATCACTGAACAGACCGCCGTACAGCAGTTTTTGAACAAGCCCGATTCACAGGCGGCAAGTGACTATCTGGCAGGTCGTCTGATCTTGTAGTTGTTGTTAAATCAAACCCAGGGAGAAAACAGTATGTTTAAGCGTTTCGTTGTATACAGTTGCGGTATATTGGCACTCGTCATGATTTTATCGGGACCGTTATATGCCGTACAGTCAGGCATTATCGTTCAGTCCACCACCTCGACCCAGAATTCAGGGTTGCTGGATTATATCCTGCCAAAATTTACCGCCAAAACGGGGATTGCAGTGCATGTAGTTGCTGTAGGTACGGGCCAGGCACTGAAGAACGCACGCAACGGGGACGGTGATGTTTTGCTGGTCCATGCCAAGGCATCCGAGCTCAAGTTTGTGGCTGCCGGTTGGGGTGTCAAGCGCTTTGATGTGATGTATAACGATTTTGTGATTGTCGGCCCCAAGACAGACCCGGCTCACATTGCCGGTATGATAGACGCGGTGGCAGCGCTGAAGAAGATCGCCAGTGCCAAGGCTAAATTTGCTTCACGTGGAGACAATTCAGGCACCAATAAAAAAGAAATTTGGTTATGGCAACAAACCAAGCTTGATCCGGCAAAATCCAGTGGTGAGTGGTATCGTGAAACGGGCTCCGGTATGGGCGCCACCCTGAATGCCGCAGTGGGTATGAACGCCTATACACTAAGTGACCGTGCGACCTGGATCGCTTTCAAGAATAAAGCCGATTTTCAGGTATTGACCGAACACGATTCGAAATTATTCAATCAATATGGTGTGATTCTGGTCAACCCGGCCAAATACCCGCAAGTCAAGGTTCAGCAGGGGCAGGCTTTTATCGACTGGTTGTTGAGTCCAGCAGGGCAACAGTTGATTGCTTCTTATACAGTTGGAGGCAAACAACTGTTTTTTCCTAACGCAAAAAAATAGAGTTAATCGTCGTCGCAGGCAGACATGATCTCAACAGCTCCCGCCAGGATCATGAAGCACGGGATTTGCTGGCGGTTTTTGAGCGATTATGGACATTTATGGCCATCGAGTGAAAAAACAGTTAGCACCCAGAGTTAGTGGTAGCTCCTGACATAACCTGGTCGAAGTCTATTCATCAGGATTGATTACAGCATTGTCCAGGACAGGTAGCAACACGTAGCTTGTGTCATTATTACAGCAGGAGTAGCCGGGTCTTTTAATGGCTGTTGTAGTGTATCGTACCCTGTTGGCTGATATCGCAAGCCAGCAGGCTGGCCTGCTCGATATAGCGGGTTGTTTTGCAAAATTGCCATAATTTTTGCAATGGGGGTTCAAAATAACAGCGACGGTGTATCGCAAGATCATAGCGTTCTGTAACCAGGGGGATAAAGTCCAGATGGTATTGCTTTGCAGCGCTTTCGATGCCAAGACCGCCATCGGCCTGGTCAGCAGCGATTGCAGCGGCCACATCATTTTCAGTGCGTGCAGGTTGCTCGAGTATTGTTAGCCCGGATTGTTCTATCCGGGCTTCTTTTAGTAACTGTTGCAGCAGTATGTGTGCCCCTGCCTTTGTTTGACGATCGATGATGCGTTTGCAATGCAAGTCATTCAGAGTCTGGATTTGTAGTGGATTGCCAGCGGCAACAATCAGTCCTTGCTGACGCTTTGCCCACTCTATTAATACCAGCGATTGATGACTTTCCAGGGCTTGGATATGTTGATAATTCCACGTTGCACCTCGTTGTTCGCGAAGATGGGTGCCTGCCATAATCACACCACCGGCTGCAAGTTGTTCCAGCCCTCCCAAGCTGCCATCGAAGTTGACTGCAATACCGGTTAGAGCTTCCCGTAATGCCCAGTCAAGTAGCGGATCGTGACTGCCAGCGCAAATCAGCACTGGTGGATCGAGTGTGGCGATATCAGCGTTATATTCCAGGTGCGACCGCAGCCACTCTGTGATCAATTTGTGTGGAAAGAGAAGCTTTCCTGTGGCGCGCACACAGGGGATCAGGCCGGAGCTTACCAGTTCATAGACCTTGCGCTCTTTCAAACGCAGTAATGCTGCGACTTCACTGGTGGTTAAATATTCTGGTGTAGAATTGTTCATGGTGTATTGAAGTTGACGCTGGACCTTGGTCGCTGTAGGCTGTGCCCGCATTTTATCTTATATTGACTGGCGGCAAACAAATTGTCTGAAGGATTCTATTTTCATGCATAAAATCGCTTTTTACCCCGGAACCTTTGACCCGTTTACCGAAGGTCATATGGATTTGGTCCAACGTGCTGCGAGATTATTTGATCAGGTTTATGTGGCGATTGCCGCCAATTCTGCCAAACAGCCGTTGTTCAGTTTACAAGAGAGGGTGGACCTGGTGCGGAGGGTGGTTTCTGACCTGCCCACTGTAGAAGCAATCGGTTTTGATTATTTATTGATTGATTGCATGCGCAAGCATGGTTCCAGGGTGATCTTGCGTGGTTTGCGGGCGGTGTCGGATTTCGAATTTGACTTTCAGCTGGTCTCGATGAATGGACGTCTGGACAGTGATATTGAGACCGTATTTTTAACTCCGGCAGAAAACTATACATTTATTTCTGCATCACTGGTGAAGGAAATTGCCCGTTTACATGGGGATGTATCGCAGTTTCTGCACCCACTGGTATATGATGCCCTGCGACAAAAACTGCAACAGCGTTAAACGGAGTTAGCTATGGCACTATTGATTACCGATGAATGCATCAATTGTGATGTCTGTGTACCGGAATGTCCCAATGAAGCAATTTTTATGGGCGACGAGATCTACGAGATAGACTGGCTAAAGTGTACCGAGTGTGTAGGTCATTTTGAGACTTCACAATGTGTTGATGTTTGTCCGGTGGAATGTATTATTCCGGACATTTCCCATGTGGAGTCTAACGATGAATTACAAGCCAAATATCAAAAACTCACGAAATAACAACATAACCAGACTTTGAATTTATAATAGTTTTCGCATATCTTGATGCGGTATTCCGGCTTCCAGGTATTGGAGGCCTTCCTGAGTGAAGCCATGGCGTCGATAAAATTCTATGGCGTGGACCTGTGACGAGAGTACGATGTACGGGAGTCCTTTGCTGCGTCCATGTGTGATCAGAAATTTGAGCACTGTGCTGCCGATGTGTTGGCCCCTCCAGTCTTTAAGTACCGCCATTCTGCCGATATGTCCATCCGGCAACAATCGACCCGTGGCTACGACCTTACCCTCATAAGTGGCCAGTGCATGCTCACATCGGGAATCCTGATGATCCCATTCAAGTTCCGTGGGGACATTTTGTTCAACGATGAATACTTGTCTGCGGATCTCCTGGATAGCTGCAGCATCTTCAGGCCAAAGTGCCAGTCTGATATTTAAACGACGATGATCTATTATTATCTGGGACATTTGCTGATGTGATTAAGATTCAGGATGATTAGGAAAGGGTACAAGATTACAATTGTTGCTCATGATTTAAGGCGAGTAGTGGCACAGGGATGTGCCGTTGACGAACCTAAGGATGGAATACTCGTTGTATTTAAGGACGTAGGGGAGGATCTGGCCAAAGCCCGCTTTTCCACAGTAGGCTCTCTATTCTCGGACAGCCTCCGCCGGTGGTAGCTCCTTACCTTTACATTGTAAGACTTGCCCATAACGGACAGCAAGGGTACATTCCTATCATTGCGTAAATTTCTCCCCTCAGTATGATGAAACGCAGGATTTGCAGGCTGTTTTAGAGTCAGGTGGACCAATGGATATCGATCGAAAAAAACAGAAAGCAAATCCTGGGTTAACGGGAGTACGCCGTTGTGCTTCCTGTCTTGGCAAAATGGTCGGGTATGCAGTACAAAGACAGGTCAAATTAAAAACAGATGTCCTTCATCAGAGATCATAGGCTTTATGCTGAGATTATGGCGTGAACAACGCAGTTTATTACTAGCTACTTTCCTCGCAAGTTGCCTGATTTCTATTTGGCGGCTGTATATGGATGATGTAATCAATAATGATGCCATTGAATACCTCAATGCTGCCAATGCTTTCGCTCAGGGGGCGTGGCACCGTGGATTTGAGATCTATCGTTGGCCACTATATCCAGGGCTTATTGCAGTCCTCAGTAATCTGGCGGGTTTGCAGCTCGAGACTGCTGCGCATCTCCTGGATATCTTGCTGTGGAGTTGGGCCGTACTGGCATTTTTGGCATTGGTCCAATTGTTAGATGGTGATCGAATGACGTTGGTGATTGCTGCAATCATGCTGCTGCTCTATCCGGGCTTCAATACCACCCGGGCTTATATTATCCGTGACCCGGGTTACATCGCCGCGTATCTAATGGCCATGTTGGCCTTGTTTGAGTATTGGAAAAACACCAAGCGATTGACTTTGTTTCGTTGGTTCGTGTGGACCGTGCTATCGGCATTATTCAGGGTCGAGGGTGTAGTTTTTCTGGTGTTGACACCTTTTTTTGTACTTTGGTGGAAACTGCAGACACGCCCCTCAAGATGGTGGATTGTATTGATTGTATTACTGATCGTGGTCGGGTTTGCTGCGGCCATGGGTTGGTGGTTGTATATACCCGCTTCAGGTTATCAAAAACTGGATATCCTCCATCAACCACTAGCTGCAATCGCCAGTGCCTGGTCACAAATTGCCGAAGACCTTTCCGGAAAATTGCTGATTCTAAAGGCAGACATACTGGGAGTATACTCCGCAAAATACGGTGGTATGGTGTTGTTTCTTGCTATGCTTTTGATTCTGCTAGCAAAAACGATGGCAAAAATCGGTCTTGTCCACGCCATAGTTATCGGTTATTCGATCAAACGGAATTGGTGGTTTCCGCGCATGGATCTACGACAGCCATGGCTTTGTTATGTTTTGATTAACCTGTTAATCTTATCTACTTTTGTCGTGGTAAAGCTCTTTCTGGCCCAACGCTATTCCCTGGCCTTGGCCATGTCACTGTTATTATTGTTGCCATTTGCTCTGGCTAAATTATATCGATTGTGGCGTTGTACGGGGGGAAACAGGGCAAGTCCTGGAATGACATCACGCTGGCTTGTCCCGGCACTATTTATGTTGTTGATTCTGGTGGGAGTACGAAATCTGGCTGGGTATACCTCCAAGGCCAATGTTAAGGCGGCTGGGTTATGGCTGCAGACACACGCCACTGCCTATGACCAGATTCTGAGCAACAACAAGGTGCTCAATTATTACACCGGCAAGCCCGGAACCTTATTAACCCTGGAGGTGGACTGGCAGCAATTTATAACACGAATCCTTGGTGGTGAATGGCAACAATACGAATATATCGTCGTTCGTTTGACTCGTGAACAGCATTACCGGCTTGCTCGCTTACAGCACTTACTGCAACTGACACCTGTAAAGTCGTTTCCGGGGCGACACGACAGCATTGTTGCGATCTTTCGAACTTCAGATCAATAAGCCAATAGTTCTCAAGTCTTCAGCAAATTGAGCGTGCCATTGGCTGTGCTACCGTCAGTAAAAACGATGCTATAGGCAATATTTACAGCTCCGGAAGACACTGTGCCGGAGTAGTGAACCGAGTCGATTCCGACTACTGGCAGACTGGTAATAGTGCCGCTGATAGTGCCGTCAGTGGTCAGGGTCATCGATATGATCCCCATAGCAGTGTTTGCCACACCCTGTGCAACATCATCTGGATAGGTTGCAATCAAAATCAAAGGTGCTGGATCACCGACGCCGAACACCTGCCCATTGAGATCCAGTGTCAGCGTGACGGTCCTGGCACCCGGTATATCCACAACATCGAGACTCACAGTACCGGTACTGCCAAATGAGGTATTCGTCCAGCTGCCGGTCCATGGGCCATCAGTGGCACTAACGACAGCTGCGATATCACCGGTATTGGTATCGGTTCCGCTCGAGCTACCGCCGCCGCTACAGGCTTGAAGAAGAAAAATTGCAAATACAGGCAGTAAGAAAAGATATTTTTTCATCTGGTAGGTTCCTAATAATCAGTGTTATTTGTTTTGAAAAAGTTCCTGCAGGCTCAGTGGGACTTAGTATCATAAGACTGCTCGAAAAGCAAAGACAGTATTGCTTTGAGGGTGGTACCTTCTGATAACAGGTATGCAGTTTAATGGCAGTGGCTGTCATCCAGGGATTTGCAGGCTGGTTTCCCGCTCGAAGGCCAAATATGTCACCTGCTTCGTCAACAGCCAATAAGTCCACATTATTAAATTTCTGGCGGTAATCTACTATCCAGGCACTACTGTTCTATGCCCAGGATTTGATGACTGTATTTAGGGCGATTTTGACCAAAAGTCCGCCGTGCGAAAGGAAGTGAGCCAGTCCTGTGTTTCATGATTCTGACCTGAGGAGATGACTATTCTTCAGGCATTGGCTGATAGTGCTTGTCTAGCCCGAAGTAAGAGTTACCCTTGTAAAAACAACTGTTGCCGGACTCAAGTAATAACTTCAACATAGCAGGTTGTGGACGCTGTTCTGATTTGAGACGGCCAGCAAAGGCTGCAGCACCATAACGGTCGATTAGTTCAAAAGGGCCCTGTTGCCAGTTGAAGCCCCAACGCATGGCACGATCGATATTGACAATATCATCGGCGATTTCCGGCACCAGATTGGCGGCATAACACATGGTTGAGCTCATTACTGCCCAGGCCAGTTCACCACCGGCGTTGGTCGCACGCAACAGGCTGGAAAGTGTCTGTTGCTCATCGGAGAGTTGCACATCGTGCATGGCCCTCCAGCTGTCCTGATCGGGATTATAGACTTCCATGGATTTGCTGCCATCATCGTGACGTAACAGACGGTAATAACCACCGCCGGTTTTGCGACCCAGTTGGCCGCGATCGAGCATGGCCTGCTCCTCTGCTGGCAGACCGGCATAGGTCATACCGGGGTCATTGTCTGGCAAGTTGGTTTTTAGATTCAAACCCACCAGATGCATGACATCCAGACCGATCAGATCCACCAGACCATATAAACCTGTTTTCGGCAGCCCCACCGGCTCACCGAGCAGGGCATCGATCGTCTCGAGATCAAGACCTTTGGCCCTCGCCCGTTTGCCGGCGGCAAGACCGGATAAAATCCAGAAACAGCCGACACGGTTACCGATAAAATTGACCGTATCTTTGGCATTAACCACGCCTTTACAGAGTCTGTTGCGACAGAACGACGCTAATCTGGCAATAACTTCAGGTTTTGCATCGGCACCCGGGATCAGCTCCAGCAGACGCATAAATTTCACCGGATTGAAGAAATGGGTCACAGCCATGTGTTGACGCATGGTTAGCGGCAAGCCGGCACAGATATCCCGGAGCGGAATACCTGAGGTGTTGGTACTGATAATGGCGTTATTGCTACAGACCTTGGCTACTTTTTGCAGCAATGTCTGTTTTAGTGCCAAGTCCTCGACAATGACTTCGCAGATCCAGTCAGCGTCGCCTAGCAACTCCATGTCTTCATCAAAACTGCCAGTTTGAATACGGGCGGCGGCGGTGTTTGATTCAATTACCGGATTTTTTCCTTTGCACAAACGCAGTAATGCCTGTGCAGAGGCTTCACGACTGATATCGAGCAAGACCACCTGACAGCCCGCTTCTGCACACAGCCCCGCAATTCCTGAGCCCATGGTTCCGGCGCCTAAAATTGCCACCTGTTGCATGTCTAGTATTTGACTCATCGATTATTCTCCTGTTGTGTGGATAGTCATATCGTGGTGTTAATGGCTACAGACCTGATCAATATTGAGTGTCAGATGACTTTGGTTAAGAGTTCCCGCCAGAAACATGAGACGCAGGCTTTGTTGGCCGTTTTAGAACCAGCTGGCCATTGATAGCCATCGAGCGAAAAAAGTCAGTAAATCCAGTGTTAGCGGGCGTTCTTGGCCTTTGGTCAGGTGAGATCATGAAATATTTCAGACCCATGCTTGTTTGGAATGCTGTGGTATGCGAGAAACCGCTACCAGTTCACTGAACCATAGGCTTGCTGGTAACGATTACGTATTTCATCGGTTGTAAAATGATAATTTTGTGTACCCGGCGTTTCAATTTTGATGGCACCCATCAGGGCAGCAAGTTGGCCGGTGGTCTGCCAGTCCAGACCATGACTGATACCGAATAACAGACCACCACGATACGCATCACCACAACCGGTTGGATCAACAGCCTTGCTGGCGGGTGCACAGGGTATTTTCAGAGTCTTGCCATCGGTGTGAATGACCGAGCCCAGATCACCCCGTGTGATAATCAGGGCTTTTACAGATTCGGAGATGGTGTCGATGGCAACGCCACTGTTTTGTTCCAGCATGTGACTTTCGTAATCATTGACGGTGATATAGGTTGCTTGTGTGATAAAACACCGTAATTCATCTTCAGAGAACATCGGTAAACCCTGTCCCGGGTCGAAAATAAAGGGGATACCCGCTGCATGGAACTGTTCGGCATGTTCTATCATGGCTTGTTTGCCATCAGGAGAGACCATCCCCAGCGTGATATTGTCGGCCTCAGATACGGTGTTGAGGTGTGCTGAATTCATTGCCCCGGGATGAAAAGCAGTGATTTGGTTGTCATCCAGGTCGGTAGTAATAAAGGCCTGGGCGGTAAAGGCGTCCGGGATCAGGCGAATGGCCTTCTGTTCGATAGCATTTTCTTCGAGCCATTGTTGGTAGGTCTCAAAATCTTTACCCACAGTCCCCATCGGCACTGCCTGTCCACCCAGACTATGCAGACTGTAGGCGATATTACCGGCACACCCGCCGAACTCGCGGCGCATTTCGGGGACCAGGAAGCAGACGTTGAGAATATGGACCTGCTCTGGAAGGATGTGATTTTTAAATCGGTCAGGGAAAACCATAATATTGTCGTAGGCGAATGAGCCACAGATCAGTGTACGCACAGCGAAAACCTCAATAATGGAGTGTGGTGATGACGAATCCTTCCGATCGGGTTGTTCCCGATGGGAAGGATGTACCCAATCCTATTCACAGGATTGGGTGAGGTAAAGTAAAGTCGATCTTTACTGTATCCAGGTGGCGCCAGAGATTGGCGCCTATAATCGCCTATTCGTCATCTTCTGCCGCTTTAACGGTGTACGCCGCGGCATCAAGCAAGTTATCGATCTCACTGGCATCTGTTACCTTGATACGGTAAATCCAGCCCTCACCAAATGCATCCTGATTAATGGTTTCCGGTGTCTCATTGAGATTTTCATTGACTTCGGTGACTTCACCACTGACCGGCGAGTAGGCATCCGATGCAGCTTTAACAGATTCTACGACAACAGCCTCATTACCGGCAGCAAGTGTACAGCCAACTTCGGGGAGTTCAACATAGACAATATCACCCAGTAAAGACTGGGCATGATCGGTAATGCCCACTTCAGCAATGCCATTATCCAGCTGACGTAGCCATTCGTGGGTTTCGGTATAACGTAGTTGTTCAGGATTTTCACTCATCGATTATTCCTCATACAGGAGAGTGGTGTTAGAAAAGGGCAGTTACGCTTGTTCGTCAAACAGCTTTGCCATTACGAACAAAGGGAAATTTTACCACTTTGGCCGGTAATTGACGGTTGCGAATCAATACACTGCAATCCATACCCGGTCGACAGTCCCACGGTACTCGCGCCAGGGCGATGGTACGGTTCAACGTAGGCGAAAACCCGCCACTGGTGATCACACCCTCACCGGCGGCTGTCTGGACAGTCTGGCCATCACGCAAAATCCCCTTGCCTTCAAGCAAGAGACCGACCAGGCGTCGTGGGATACCGTTTGATTTCTGTTGCTCGAGTGCAGGACGCCCGATGAAATCCCGCTCCTCGGGTTGCCAACCAACTGTCCAGGCGATACCCGATTCCAGCGGTGTTACCGTTTCATTCAGGTCGTGGCCATACAGACACATACCGGCTTCCAGACGTAAGGTGTCGCGGGCACCGAGACCACAGGGTTTGACACCGGCGGTCATTAATTTGTCCCACATGGCGATACCGGCGGCGGCCGGCGTGACAATTTCAAAACCATCTTCCCCGGTGTAACCGGTACGACCGATGAACAGATTACCAGTGATAGCACCAAAAAATGGCTCCAGACCAGCAGCAACCGCAGCATCTTCAGCAGATAATGCGGCCATTGTTTTGGTCCGGGCATTGGGCCCCTGAATCGCGATCATGGCAGTGTCATCCAGCAGCTTGAGATTGACATCATCAAATGCCGTGGCCTGTTTGTACATCCAGGCCAGATCTTTTTCCCGGGTACCGGCATTGACCACGATGCGGTAATTGGTGTCATCGAGTCGGTAGATGATCAAATCATCGATTACACCACCCTCGGGCAGCAGCATGGCAGTGTACAGAGCTTTGCCGGGTTGGCTCAGCTTGTCAATGTTATTAGCCACCAGACGATGCAGATAGTCGGCGCTGTTGTTGCCTGAAAGGTGTAGGCGGCACATGTGGGAGACATCAAACATCCCGGCATCATGACGGACCTGGTGATGTTCCTCCAGCTGTGAGCCATAATGTACAGGCAGTTGCCAGCCGGCAAAGTCGACCACTTTGCCACCGGCATCCAGATGAGCCTGGTAGAGTGGTGTTTTTTTACTCATAGATAGTTTCCTCAGATTATTACAGGCGCAGTTTTGCCCGCTGGCTTCAATAAACGCCCCTCTGTCCGGGTACCTGAGAGCTTTGCCCCTTCGGTGGTCGTGATGTGACACTCTCCAGAGTTTGATCCTGATATGGTCCTTTTACCTGAGCGATTGCGGGCAGCTTGCGCCTTCGGCCTCCGGTGGGAACCGGATCTCTCCCACAGCAGCATTAATCGAGGCGAACTATACCCTGATCGGAGCATTTGGCCAATATGAATCTGCAATTACAATGACATCAGTCTGAAATTTGATACTTGGGATACTGATTGTGTAACGAGAATCAGGGGGGGTGTTGGCCAAAGTCTGCTTTTGTGCAGTAGGCTCCTATTCCCGGAAAGGTTCCTTGCAGCGATGATATTTATCATAAATGTAGCTTGTTGGCAGATAGTAAATGAGCTCACCTGGAAGTGATCGGTAAACCCCTATAGGGTGATGAGCTGTTGTGATTATAGAGTCTCTGGAGTAGAGGATGCCAGGTACGTACTCCTTAAAATAGTACCGTCAGTACAAGCTGCTGGCTAGATGATCGATGTCATAATGTTATATATATTATATTGATAGAATTCGTGGTTATTTTACTATAGGGAGAAAATTGATGTTCATTGTGTGCGGTCAAATATCAGCTGGTTTTGTATGGTGATGCTGTCTTGAATGTGGTGGCGGTCTTTGAGATGGTCCGGGCCGTGATCCTGGCTCTGATGACAGGCTATCTGATCTGGTTTCAGACAACACATCGGGATGAGGCAAATATTACCGGCTGGCGTTTGATACTGGGCGGATTTGGGTTGCTGTTCTTGGCCACAATGCTCGATGTTACCGACAACTTTCCCCAACTGAAACAGTGGGTTGTACTCGGCGATACTCCACAAATGGCTTTTTTGGAGGAGTTCGTGGGTTATGTCGGTGGTTTCCTGTTGTTGGCGGTTGGGTTATTACGCTGGATGCCATCCGTTCATGCAATAGAGCAGGAAGTTGTGGCGCGTCGACAAGCAGAGCTGTTACAAAAGGAACAGAAGGAATTCTTGAGGGAAGTTATCGATGCTATTCCGGATCCGGTTATTTTGATTGATCTGGATTATCGGGTATTACTGCAAAATCAAGCCAGTTCGAAGCGACTGGCCGGGCAAGAGCCATCATCCGGTCCACTACGGTGTCACTGGCTGAACCATCACAATAACGAACCCTGCAGTGGTCTGGAGGACCCCTGTCCATTGCATGAAGTGCATGACCACGGGCGGGTTGTTACATTGATACATCGTCATCCCGCAGCTGATGGCAGTTCGCGTATCGTCGAGTTGACGGCTGCACCTTTCCGAGATGCCGAGGGCAAAGTGATTGGCATTATCGAAACAACCCGTGATATCAGTGACCGGGTTGCGCTACAGCATCGTCTGCAGGATCACGAGCAGCATCTCCGGCAACTCAGCTGGCATGATACATTAACCGGCCTCTATAACCGTAACTACTTTACCCGGCGTCTGCAAATGGCGTTACAGGTTGCACATCACCTGGCGGTGTTGGTGGTTGATATCGATGGGTTTAAACGAATACACGAAGGTCTGGGGCATGTTGCCGGTGATGCCGTCCGCCCCCGACTCACCGCCCGCTTTTAGTTCCTCTTTCGGGTCGGCGGT
>CAZTLH010000025.1:0-13316 GCA_964614335.1 uncultured Gammaproteobacteria bacterium | reverse complement strand
GTCCAGTATTTAGCTTGGCTTCATCTTTATCTTCATCGCCAGAATCAGAATCAGAATCAGAATCAGAATCAGAATCAGAATCAGAATCTTCGGTGTCTGTGCTGGCATCAACTGTCGTTGGTTTCTCGACCGGTTTTTCTTCCTCTTCTTTGACCTTTGGCTTTCCAGCTGGTGGCGGGATTTCGGTATCATTGGGGTCGATAATGGCCGCAACCAGATCACTGATGCGCATGTCACTGGCATCGATTTTATCGAACATATCAACCAGACGCGCCAATGCTGCCGGACAGGTTGCCATGGCAGAGATACTCTGGCGCACACCATCTTCGATGCGTTTGGCGAGACGGATTTCATCTTCCCGACTCAATAGACCGACAATCCCCATTTCCCGCATGTACATTCTAACAGGGTCGGTAGTGCGACCAAATTCGCTTTCTACAACCGTTGTCATCACGGCAGCCGCATCTTCGGCTGCATCATCAATGCCGGCCTGATCTTTTAACAGAATGGCATCCGGGTCCGGTGCCTGATCGAGAACGTCGATGCCAAGATCATTAATCGTGTTGATCAGGCTCTCGATCGTATCCGTATCATGCATGTCATCGGGGACATGATCATTAATCTCGAGGTAGGTTAAAAAACCTTGTTCACGACCCTTGAGGATGAGTCTTTGTAATTCAGTCTGATTGTTTTGTGAGTCCATTTTTCGGTCTCGACGCGCTCGCTTTATTCAATCGTTTAACGGTCAATTATAGCAATATTTATGGCTTTGACAAAATAATTGCTCTACTATTTCGCGGTTCAACGTAGAGTCAACTCGGTTGTCATGAGTATTTGACAAAGATTGACGAGAATTGTCGATAAAAATGATCAGACAACCCCCCTTAGTAATAGCGTCTATAGTAGACTTTTTCAAGGTTGTTAACGACTAAAATATATCAGCTTTGGTTTGATGATGGATTCAGGTGAGCTTTGACCAGGGTGCTGACTTTTGCCATGTCGGCTTTGCCGGCGACTCGTGACTTCAGTGCGGCCATGACTGTACCCATGTCTCGCAAGGAAGTGGCTGCAGTTTCTACTATGACCCCGGCTATTAATGTCGTTAGTTCCGTATCATCGATCTGGGCCGGGAGATACTGTTGCAACAGCGTCGTCATGGCGTTTTCTTTTTGCTCCAGGTCAGGACGTCCGCCTTCAGCAAATTGCCTGGCAGCATCGTTACCCTGTTTGATCATTTTCGCAATGGTCTGCAATACACCTTCATCGTCCAGAGGCTGACGACTATCGAGCTCCTGGCGTTGAATGGCTGCTCTGAGCATACGAATACAGCCCAGAGTGAATTGATCCCTGCTACGCATCGCCGACTTCATGTCATCCACAATGCGTTGTTTCATGGTGTCAGTCATGGCGGTTGCGAGGGTGATCTATTGTCAGAAGCTGGCCCGTTATGAAAGTGCAGATTGGAGTAACCGGGCTTCGGTTTTAGTAGAGTCGCGTGCGTCGAACGTCT
This sequence comes from uncultured Gammaproteobacteria bacterium, assembly GCA_964614335.1. Lineage (GTDB taxonomy): Bacteria > Pseudomonadota > Gammaproteobacteria > Arenicellales > DRJH01 > DRJH01. Next base: position 11,806 of record CAZTLH010000025.1, on the reverse strand, counting down.
TGTCGTGATGCTCTTTTTGCCTCACGTTTTACCGCCGCCGCCAACTGCCGCTTACGCTGGGTGGTTGGCTTTTCATACGCTTCCCGGCGTCGGACTTCGGTAAAAATGCCAGCTTTTTCACAGGACCTGCGGAAACGTCGCAAAATGATATCAAAGGGCTCGTCTGGTTTAATTCGAACTGATGGCATACGTTCGCTCTAGTAATAAAGGTTATGGGTGTGCTCCCCGGGTGCCGCGCAAACAAGGGAGTCGAAAAGGCGAGCTATACTAACGGCAAAATAGTACTTTGTCCATGGTTCGGGGAGTGATTTTTGTAATCTTATGTGTTGTCTGGTTTTATTGCGTCGAACAATATAGCAAGGACTTCTCCTGCTCTGCCGATCAGATAAAGTACTTGTCCAGTTCCAGCCTGAAAATTGTAAATACCAGCAGGAACAAGACAAATTCAGCCAGGGTAATCATCACCAGGATATAGGTAATGCGCCGGGCCATGGGTTTCATCGGTTGCCAAATTTTTCGCATATAGAATTTCCAGCCGGGTAACCACGACCAGCGTTTCCATTGCTGCATATAGCGATGCAGATGGCTACCCCAGTGCACCAGACTTTTATCAACTTCGTCAATTCGGGCTTTACGCTCGTCCAGTGTGACTCCAGAGTAATCGTCAGTTATAACTAGTTTTATGTCACTATTATTTTGTGATTTTACGTGAAATTTCGTTCTCTGGCGGAGTCCGTGACGATAGCGTACCGTGATACCGTCTTCATCAGCTTCCACATCGAGAGTGGTCTTGATCAGCTTGCCATTACTGAGGTTTTTTGCTTCGAGCTGGTATTGTCTGTTACGAGTCTGTCGCCATTCCTTGAACTCCAGCATCGGGTTGATGCGATACAGCCGTTCGACGTCTTCCAGGAACGCACGCAGCTCTACTCTGTCAAAAGGTGTATCAACGGTCACCCAGGCAGCATCTTCATCGTTTTGTGATGGGCTTTCTGTCATTGTTACCGCTAGGGCACCATCAACAGGGGTGTCGTTAGTGAACGTGCCAGTAGCTCCAGATTCATACGTGAGCGGAGCCCCGGTGATCCCTTTGGTCTAGGGCTACCGAGTACTGCCAGGTCGAAGTGGTCTTGGATACATGCATTAATCAGGCATAGTGTTGGTTTGCCCAGCTGGACGAGGTTTGAATAGACGATATCCTTTTGCTGGCATATTTTCGCCAGACGCTCCAGTTCAGCCGCTGCGTCACGAGCCAGTTGGTTTTCGACATAGTCACCAAAGCGACATCTGGTGATGGCATTGTTTAGCCAGTCGTCACCCATCATGCCCTTCCATAAGTCAGGTATAACCAGGAGATGATGGAGTGCCGCTCCATTTTTGGCACATAAATGAATCGCCGTTTGCTCGGCATTCCTGGCGCCTGGTGTGCCATGGCTGGCAAGAATTAGTTTTTTCACATTCATGGGACACTGTCAACTGAAGTTTCACTGAAAACCTCATCGCTCCCGAGTTTAAGCATCAAGCATCCATACCCATCAGCAGCGAAGCAGGAGTATACCGTTGATTACGATATTTGTTGGGCCAATGCCAGAACAAATCCTTGGGCAATACCATCATTGGACTATTGATGGCGGCGCTGTGCAATGTCAAACCATTTGTCGATAATATCGCGCAATGAATGTTGTATCCATAGCAAAGCTGAAATATCCACCTACCACTGCAAGCTTTGATCGATGACTCGGTCGCAAGACTGCCCGCTTGGTCTCGGGAATGGAAAAACCGGCACCACAATCCCATGCGATACCGGTTTCGGTTTTGCTCCTTTGCAGAATGTTAGACCGTGAGATAGACGCCAAGGGCAATCAATAGGGCGAGTATCAACGCCAGAAAGTCTTCAGCGCGGTCATTGTGGAATACTGACAGGCTGGAACCACGATCGAACGTGGTACTTGCTTCTTGTAATTCATTAGTATGGTCACTCATAGTAATCAGCTCCTGTTAAATAGTTTCGCTCACGAATAGTAGAATTACAATCAGCGATAATACGGCTTTTAAGGTGCCGACGATGCCACCGATCACGAGAGGCTGACCTCCAGCCTGTTTCATCGAAGCAAAAGTGATCTGCATACCGAGTCCGGTCAGGCCGAAGGCGAACAGAAGAGTAATCCACTGCCGGAATTTTGCAACTTTTTTGGCTGTATGCCGGACCGCTTTAGTCGCGGTCTTGAGGATCTTATTGGCGCCCTTTGACAGGATTTTGGCATTGTGGAGACCGCGAATAACGGTTTCATCCGCAATACTCAATATCTTCTTATTTTCTATCATGCGGGTCAGTGCCTCTTTTCGGTCTGCTCGTTGCAGTTTGCCGGTTTCGGCACTGATTGCCGCCAGCTGTTTGTCTGTAAGCAGCTTCGAAGCCTTGATATTACTGTCGAAGTATTTGCCCTTGTAGTGCTGGGCCGGTGCGAAAACACCAGTCGATGACAGGGCGAACATGAGGATAAAGCCCAACACAAACACCGGGAATTTCTCGAAAATTACCATGCCAACATTGACTTTTTGACCTTCGGTTTCTCCCTCGTGCTTGACATACCAAAGTGCCAGCCAGAGCACAATGATGGGCAGGAAAAGCACACGGGTGATGTTAAATATTTCGGCTACTTTCAGAGTCTCAATGCCGTCAGGCTGATAGGCCAGTGCCGCGCCCGCGACCTGTGCCGAATTCAGGATACCGGTACCCGCCCAAGCACCGAACTGAACATGGCTGAGATCCAATATATTCCCGATGATCGGAAACAGGAACATACTACCGACACCCCAGATAAGAATGGTACCGATGGTATAGGCGATTTCGACAGCCTTGGCCTGCACCACCGGGGCCGCTGCCACTGTGGCGGATACCCCGCAGACACCCATGCCAGCGGAGAGCACACCACTCATGGAGTTAGGAATTTTGCGCATTCGACCAAATAATAGCACCAGACCAACGGAACCCAGAACAAAAATGCCTACCATGACTACGGACAATTTTCCAAGCGATTTGAGCTCGGCCAGACTGTACAGGGTGCCAAGTAGAATAACTCCGGTCTTCAGTCCGAGACGAGACAGGCGGACGCCATTTTTGGCCCATTCCGGAATAGTGAACACGTTGACGATAATGATACCGGCAATGATGCCCATCACAACATAATTGAGGCCCAGTACCTGATGCAGATATTTGGCACCCATTACCGGGCCCATGGCTTTACTGGCTACCGCAACCGCAGGTGCCACATACCAACGCACCAGCATTGCAATCAGCAGGATGAACATCGCACCGGCGATGGATGACAAATAATAGTCAAGGTTGCCTTCAGTATGCTTGCCCCATAATTGCCAGGCGCCGGCAAGGAGGCCAATTATTCCGAAGGCGTAGCCAATACCAACCATTTCACCGGTGTGCTTGCCAGTGTGTAAATAGTCAATAAATCCGGCCATGGCGCCAGATCCGGCCAGGAAGGCTATCACGATAAAAATAATGCCCATAACCAGTAACGCAGGGTGCTTGTTGGTGTAAATCATTTTTTTCCTCTTCCAATGTATCGATCAATGACTTCATTCGTTCAAGTAGATGCTGATTTCCGCAGCGTACTGTGTATCGGTCTTCAAGGGCTCGATGACAGCATCTTCCGGATCGAGCACCAGACTACACCCGGTATGTACACCCATCGCTGTGATGGTTGTAAAAATCAATGTCTACTCACCTTGACTCTGCCTGATAGTTTGTCGATGCTGTGCCCAACGAGTCGCTACCGGTGTGCCCGCAAGTCTGGGCCCTCTTAACACGGCCCTTATCATTTCCAGGGTATGTGAACACACACAGCATTAATCTATAAACGTCGAAATGAGAGGATTTATTCCCTATCCTGGCAACTAATATTGCGGGATACAGTCGATATGTATTATTCCGACACAGAATATGGTGACTGAATTTTTCTGTTGTCAGCCGGGTAGCTGGCACATTCTCGTTGCAGAGCTAACGGGTATTCAGTGGACTGCCATTAAGCCTGTCAAGCCAGACAAGGTTTGCTAGAAGAGCGTGCTAGCTTCAAGGCAATGATTGACTTTGGGTCGAGCGGCAAGCGTTCCCGGGTGAGTTTGTTGACTACCCGTCCAACCTCCATCAAACGCGCTGGATCCATTTTGTAGGCCAGCAAGTAATATGCAGTTTTTCTCACCTGCCAGCCATACAGCCAATGGCTGGCCCTTTCGAAACGTGATAATTCCGCAGGCAATCCATTCGGTTTGTCCAGCACCACCAGGCTCACCCGGCAACCATGAGGACCTTGGTAGCCGATATGCATGCCAGTAGAGGTACCGGACGCGATTCTGCGCACTCCGCTGAATGCTAGGTCTACCTCGCTCAGGTCCGGTATATAGGCGTCAATTCGAAGCTGACTAAGCTTACGCACCGATACCTGCTGTAGACCGGGCTTTACAGTCGAGGGTTTTCCCTGCAGCCAGTCTGTGTGAACCTTCTCCGCAAAAACCAGGCCCTCGGCAGGTGGGAATAAATTTTCGCGCAAAACCAGTGTCGCGAATAGGACAGCGACCACGAGTACGATGGCACAGGCGGCAGCCAAGGGTAACCAGGTTTTTTTGCCGCCAGACAAATCAAGGTTAACCAGTTTTTCCTGACTGAAGCCGGCAACAGCCACGGTTGCCTTGAGAGAACTCAGGGTGGCTACTTGCCGGGCTATTTTTGGGTCTAATGCGATGGCATTGGCGACCTCGGCATTTTCAAGAGTTGAAAGTTCACCATCAATATACGCATTCAGCATTTCCCAGTTACAACTTGAATTCATTTACTCTTTCCTATAGCGGCCACCGAGACTGGCCTGACATTGACACGATCGATTTCGTGCAACAGCGTAATTCTGGATCGACTGAGTCTGCTCATGACCGTACCAATTGGCACCTGTAGCAGATCAGCGGCTTCGCTGTAGCTGAAACCTATCATGTCAATCAGCACTAGAATCTCTCTTTGACTGGCTTTTAGTTTGGCCAGCCCTTCGCGAACCGACAGGATATTAATCGTTCGTTGTTCAGTTATATAAACGCATAGTCCTTGCTGGTTATTCCCGTTTAGCCCCGATTCTTCCCTTAAGTCACGAAGAATTCTAGCATTGGTTGCCTGTTTGCGCAGGTTGTCCAGGAAGATATTTCTGAGGATTTTAAATAACCAGGTTCGATAGGCAGGCTCGTCAACCGGAATATTTTTGGCTGTCAAGACCTTGACAACGCAACTCTGAACCAGGTCATGTGCAGTTTCGTGATCACCAGTCAGACACCGTGCGTAATTATACAGCCGATCCAACTGGGCCTCGAGTCGCTTTTGTGCTAAATGACTTTTGCCGAATTTCGGAAGATGTGAAATCATTCAGGAACTCCTGCCAAGGATTTGCCGGCTGTTTTTTACTTGATCGCTCTGAAACAGCCAACAGATCCCGGTTTCATGATCTAGGCAGGAGGGACAGTAAATCATTGTTCGCAAGTGCCAAGTAAGTAATGATGCACTAGAATAGCGGTTTACTGGAAATAATACTATCTTGTTAGCCAGGAATACACGACAAATTTGTTCAACCTACAATCGGATAGTCTTTTGGTTATTTTGAGATAATCAACTACCCATTGAATGCTCATCTTCAATATTCCTGTGGTGTCAGCGACACCCTTCGAGCTGAATGTGTCGCATTGCCACCGAATACAGGGTACAAATGCGTTATTAGAACTGGTTGAAACTGATGGTTTGTTTAAATCTTGACATCCAGCCATACCGGCTGGTGATCGGAGCCCTGGGTTTTGCAGTCAATCCAGCAATCCCTGATAACAGACTGCAATGGACAGCTGACGAAAAAGTAATCCAGACGCACAGGGCGGCCATGAATATCACTGGTAACACCGCCGGCTTCATCATGATCTGTGGCTACCCAGGCATCGACAAAACGACAGGGATTCTCAATTCGTCCACCGTAATCACAAACCGGCCCGGCCAGCAGGCTGTATTCCGGACTATTGTGCTCCAGGTTGAAATCCCCCATCAACACGGCATTTGACGGGATTAACTGTGGAAGATCTACAGGCCAGTCCGGGTGTGCAATTCTGCCTGAGATGGGCGGACCGGTGATCCCGGCTTGATCGTGTAACTCCAGTAAATGATGGAGTTGACGGGTTCGGGTCGCGGAAGACAAATGGGTCAGGTGCAGGTTGTAGAGTCGCAGCTGGGATGACCTGGTATCAATCAATACTTCCAGCGCTGATCGCTGTATGCTCAGACTGTTCAGGCCAGCATACTGGGGCAGTAAATGGTTTCTGACGGAAAGCAGGGGGTAGCGGGACAGGAAAAGATTGCCAAACTGACGACGACGACCTCTAGCTTGTGGTTCAGCAGCAGTGGTTGGGTCAACTATATCCAGACCGGCGCCATAGGCCCAATAGTAGCCGGGCAACAGTCTTGACAGTGCGGTTACCTGGTCAACATTTTGACTGCGTGGCCAGTATCGATCAACTTCCTGCAGGGCGATGATATCAGCGCCTTGTACGGCGGAGGCGATCCTATGAAGATCAACACGGTCGTCACGGCCGCGGCCAAACTGAATATTGTAGGTTACGATTTTCACTGACCGTTGTTTGGGCTCAGCTGGACTTGCGATTTTTGGTCGCAATACCCAGTGCTTTCAATTTTCGATACAGGTGGGTCCGTTCGACACCGGAACGATTCGCTAGTTCGCTGATGTTGCCGTTGACCAGTGCCAGGTGTTGGGTCAGATATTCACGTTCAAAAGCGTCACGGGCTTCGCGGAGTGGCAAATCCAGATAACGATCACCTGTGGTAGGTGTGGTGGCGATTGAGTTGCCGAGCACGGTTTCAATTTCCTGCCGGCTGACGTCATCCTCCTTGTCACCCAGTATCAGCAACCGCTGTACGACATTCATCAATTCCCGGACATTGCCAGGCCAACTATATTGACGTAGCAAATTGAATGCCGCGATTGAAAAATGACGATATTTAAGTTGTTCATTGGTCACGTAACGATCAACGTAATAATTGACCAACTCCGGGATGTCCTCGGTGTGTTCGCGTAATGGTGGAATCTGGATCGGCACCACATGAAGACGATCATAAAGATCCTGTCGAAATCGTCCTTCGCGGACAGCCAGCTGCAGATCCTGATTGGTGGTAGCGATAATACGGACATCAAAATTGATATAGTGGTTGCCGCCCAAATGCATAAACTGTCCTTCTTCCAGGACATTCAACAGCTGTGCTTGCAGTGTCAGATCGATATCGGCGATTTCATTCAGTAACAGGGTTCCACCATCCGCTTTTTCGAAACAACTGGGTTCTGTAGTATCGGCTTGTTCACTGCCGAATAATTGTACCGCGTTCCGGGTATGGGCTACAGCCAGACTGAGGTCGACAAAGGGTTGTTCCCGGCGATGGCTATTGGCATGGATATGGCGGGCGGCAACATCCTTGCCACTGCCAGGTTCCCCGCTGAGTAATAATCGGCTGTCAGTACCAGCGACTTGCTGCAGGATATGACGCAAGTCTGTCATTACCGGACTGCTGCCAAGAAGCTCCGATTGTGGTTTAAGCCGTTTCTTTAACTGCCGGTTTTCAACCCGCAAGGTGCGAGTCTGCAAGGCCCGCTCTATGGTGACCAGTAATTTGGCCGTGGACAACGGTTTTTCCAGGAAATCATACGCCCCGAAACGAACCGACTCGACTGCCGTTTCAACATTGCCGTGACCGGAGATCATGATGACCGGGACATCCCATTCAGGTTGTGATGACCATTCCTGTAATAATGTGATGCCGTCGATATCGGGCATCCAGATATCGAGCAGGATAAGATCTACAGTTTGTTCACGAAGACAGCTGCGGGCAGTCTCTCCATTTTCTGCAGTCTGAACCCGATACCCTTCGTCGGTTAGTATGTCCTGGATAATTTCACGGATGTCTGGTTCATCATCAACTACGAGAATGCTATGGTTCATGTCTCAATTTGACCTTTCGGACTGTGTTTTGGTTCAATCTGTGTGGCCGGAATACTGTCACCGACTGGCAGCAGCACGGTGACAACTACACCATGTGGCAGATTCACCGAAGCCCAGATTTTTCCGCCATGTTCTTCAATGATACGCTTGACAATAGCCAGACCCAGACCGGTGCCTTTGGTTTTGGTTGTAACATAGGGTTCAAAGATATCACTTCTGAGCTTGCGGGAAAAGCCTGGGCCGTTATCCGCGACAGTCAGTTCAACATATTCCCGGCCTGAATCTTGTTGTATCATGGTGCTGATATCGATGCCAGGAGTGTCTGAAGGCTGCTCCGGGGCTTGCAAGGCATCACAAGCATTGATAATCAGGTTGTTCAAGACCTGAAGAATCCGGTTGGTATCAGCGATGACAGGTTTGATCGCAGATGATAGATGAAGATGTATGGTGGGTTGTTGCTTGCCGCGATGTAACTCTGCAACATCACTGACCAATTGGTTGAGGTCAACATCGGCGGTTGTTTTTAAGACCGGTTGGGCATAATCAGAAAAAGCATTGACCATTTGCTTCATGGCATCAACCTGCTGCACGATGATGCGTGTTGCCCGTTCCAGAGCATCCCGGTTATCTGCAGGCAGAGTGTGCAGATATTTATTGCGTATGCGTTCAGCACTGAGTTGAATCGGGGTTAGTGGATTCTTGATCTCATGCGCCAGCCGGCGTGCGACTTCTCCCCAAGCTGCATTCCGCTGTGCCTGCACCATATCGGTGATTTCATCAAATACCACCACATAGCCGCCATCAGTAGAGCGGCTGCCACGTAACAGACTACCGCGTATGATCAATATACGCCGTCCACGAGCCGCATTCAGAGAAATTTCTGCTTGCCATTCTGGCTCCCCATTGCTGATGCCCTGATTTACCTGCTCCCATAATGGTGTGACCTCAGGAAAGTCGGTAGTGATTTGCTCCAGGGTATGGTCTCTGGCTGTCCTCAGGTCCAGACCGAGGATTTCTTCTGCTGCGGGATTAAATGTACGCAGGTGTAAAGATGAATCAACCGACATCACACCGGAGGAGAGATGGCTCAGTACCGTTTGCAGGTAGGTTCGCTGGGCATCGGATTCACGTTGAGCCTTTTGGGTTTCATCCCGGGCACTTTGTATTTTGCGCGTCATGTCATTAAATGACTCAACCAGAACACCGAATTCGTCACGTTGTGTGACCGGCAAGGTGGTGTCGTAATTCCCAGCGGCTACCGCGCGGGTACCCATGGCCAGATCACGCAGAGGTTTGATCAATTTTCGGGATGAAAAGATACCGGCCCAGATGCCCATGAGCAGGGTGGCCAGTGCAATCAGTGACAAGGTCAGGACAAAGGTAAATTTAAGTGGTTGGCGAAGATATTTGATTTGCTTGTATTCGCGAACAGCAGATTCCAGGCTGGCGCTTAGTTTGGCGTGACGTAATGGCAGACTGCGAATAATTTGCAGGATTCGAAGTGGCTGGATGACAGACTGGCTGAATACGGGGACCAGAATACGCAATTTGATACTGTCATCGGCCAATGGCTCGAGATTGATCTGGTAGGTACCAGCGCGTAATTTGTTCAGCAAAAATTCCGGTGGACGATCTGGCAGCAATGATCGCTGGTCAATCGAACTGGATGCGATGATTTGACCGTTATAGCCGAACAATGTCATTTCGTCGTATTGATGTTGCTGGCGAATATCATTGATCGCCGAGACGATATCACTTTCATCGGTCAAGGTGTTGGCAATCTGCCGTGCCTCCTGCAGGGCGTCTTGCTTGACGGTCTCCAGGGTGGTTCTACCCAATAATCTGGCATCATCCAGGGCTCTGGTGATACGCACATTGAACCAGCTGTCGATGCCCTCGCTGAGAAACTGGACCGAAAAGTAATAGACAATAACCAGTGGCAGTAGAGCGATGCCGGCAAAGGTGCCGAGCATACGTAATGTCAGACGGGAGCCGAGTTTGCGATCACGGTACTGCTGGATCAGACGCCATAAATTCGGAACGATGAGGCCGAGAAGCAACACAATTCCGAGGATATTGATTATCAGTAATATGGAATAATAACGACCAAAGAATTCGCTATGCCGGGCCGCCGCCGTCAGCATGATCAGGGCGGCCAGCAGGCCGCCGAAGAGCAGGATAAAAGAGGCTCGCAGTAATACCCTGTGACTTAAAGATGCAGTGACCATGAGCTCCAGTCACTATTCAGCCACCAGGAAGGCAGGGTGTACGCAAGTGGTCGTAGTGGTATGGGCAGGGCCTCGACATCGAGCAGCATTTTTGCCGCAATATAGTACGGTGCTGCATCTGGCTCTATATTTTGAGGCAGTGGTAGATGGAATGAGCGTGTATTGCCGATGGCAGCCAGGGCATCGGTCAGTGATGAATGACTTACAGAGGTGTGTTGTGCTGGAAATTCAACAATGTACTTTGCAGACAGGGCATGAAATCGCAGTCTTGTGCGAATTTTCCATTCAGCGACAGTCGGGTCCCACAACCAGGGTCGGTCGCGTTTTAATTGCAGGACAGTAATAATGTCGAGCGGAATGCCATTGGCGACGGCTTCCTTTACGCGATCACTAAGTCGGAGTTGACCACGGGTACTGACGGTTAAATGGCTTGCTGACAATGTCGCTGTTACTTTTGTCAGGGCGAAATCAGCCTGGGCCATCGTGCTGAATAGAACATTCAGCAGCAGACAGAAGATAAGCGGTTTACAGTTTTTCCAGACAGGCATAAAAGAATCCATCCGTATCATGGATGCCAGGCAGGAGCTGGTGGCCATGACCGGTTTCCAGGCCGATTCCGATTAGGGGACAGCTTTTGGCGTCAGGGGTATTATGCAAAAAACACGCAATCTGTTGCTCATTCTCCTCCGGCAATATTGAACAGGTGACATATAACATTCTGCCACCATTCTGCAACAGAGGCCACAAGGCCTGCAGCAGGGTTTTCTGTTTATTGACCAGTTTGACGATATCTTCCCTGCGGCGCAAGATTTTGATATCCGGATGTCGCCGGATGACACCACTGCCCGAGCAGGGCGCATCCAGTAAAATCCGGTCATAGGGCTGACCGGGCCACCAGTCATCAGGTTGACCGGCATCACCACAAAAACACTCTACCTGTGAGGCGCCGACCCGTTGGAGGTTTTCCCCAATACCCCCGAGTCGCTCTTGTGAGTAATCGATGGCAGTAATGTTGCAATCTGGTTGAGATTGGGCAATTTGGGCGGTTTTGCCACCTGGAGCGGCGCAGGCATCCAGCACGCGGTGCCCGGCCTTAGCATGCAGCCATGGGGCAGCGAGTTGAGCCCCACCATCCTGCACCGATATCAGCCCTTCGCCAAAACCGGGCAGTGTTGCTGGTGGAACTGATTTGGCTAAACGCAATGCGGTATCAATACCGGCCACGGGTTGAGCGCTTATATCCTGATCGGCCAGCTGTGTGATTACTTGCTCAAGGCTGATTTGCAGGGTGTCAACCCTGAGTACAAGATCTGGACGTTCGTTACTGGCGTCAAAGATCGCAGCGGCATTTGAGCCCCAGTGTGTGCAGACTGCCTGGTACAGCCAGTCCGGGTAACTGACTTTCTGGTGGTCAGCAAGCTGTGCCTGCAGTTGCGATTGCTGGCGTTGTGCATTTCGCAGCACCGCATTGACTACCCGGGCTGCCCAGGGTTTGTCCAGCAGTCGGCAGGCAGCGACGGTTTCGTTAACTGCCGCAT
>CAZTLH010000024.1:0-13413 GCA_964614335.1 uncultured Gammaproteobacteria bacterium | reverse complement strand
AGATCTGAATCAGCTTAAAGGTTTAGACATTCCGATAAGAATACATGGATCATTTACCGACCCGGGCTTCAAAGTCGACCTGAAACAGTTACTGAAAAAGAAACTGCAGAAAAAGTTTGCCCGAAAAAAAGAAAAATATCGTAAAAAATTGCAGAAAAAACTCGATAAAGTCATTTTAAAAAAGTTGGGTGGTAGTAAAGCGACACAAGACAGTACGACGATGGGGCAGGAAACTGACCCCAGGAAGAAAGCTGTCAAAGACCTTGGCAAAAAATTATTACAGGGCTTGTTCAAGTAGATTGCCATCCTGGCGGGTTATCAAGCATTACCGCCGAGGCATCTTCGACTACAGTTTTTAGCCCACTTTTCGTGCCCGGATATTGCGCCCCTTGACCCTGCCTTGACGTAGATAACCCAGCGCCTGACGCAAGGCAGAACGCTCAATCGCCACATAGCTGCTCATGTCGAAAATATCAATTTTCCCAATCTGGCCACCACTCAGGCCGGCCTCACCGGTCAGGGCCCCCAGCAGATCACCAGGCCGGATCTTTTGTTTTCGGCCGGCATCGATCTGAATTGTGACCATAGGTGATCGCAGGGTATAGTCAGCTTGACGGTGGAGCGAGGCATAGACATCACAAATGCATGGACTTTTTAGATATTTCTCGATCGCGTTGACACGTGCTTGTTCAGATTCAATAACAATACTCAGCGCCATACCTTTTTCACCGGCACGGCCGGTACGACCGATGCGGTGAACATACACTTCCGGATCACGTGGCAATTCGTAATTAATCACTGCCTGCAATGCCTTGATATCCAGGCCACGCGCTGCAACATCGGTTGCCACCAACACCGGGCAACTGTTGTTGGCAAAACGAACCAGGACTTCATCACGCTGGCGCTGTTCCAGGTCACTATGAATTGCGAGTGCCTGTATATGATTTTCACGTAGTAACCCGACGACTTCACCACACTGTTTTTTGGTATAACAAAAAACCAGTGCATTGTCCGGCTGGTAATGTTCAAATATTCCCAGCAGGGTATTGTTTCGCTCGTGTTTTTTGACCTCGTAAAATAACTGCTCGATCACACCGGGCTGGTGCTCGGCTTCAACAGTAACAGACACCGGGTTATGCTGTATTGAGCGACTCATGGCCTGGATGCTGTCCGGGAAAGTGGCGGAAAACAACAAGGTCTGACGGCTTTTCGGCGTATAGGCAATGATGGAGGCTACAACATCATGAAAGCCCATATCCAGCATTCGATCGGCCTCGTCAAGGACCAGGGTTTTCAGACCATTGAGTTGCAGGGTTTGCCTTTGCAGATGGTCAGCGATACGCCCCGGTGTGCCTACTACAATATGGGCGCCATGCTCAAGTGAGCCCTTTTGTGTTCCGAATGGCTTGCCACCAGTCAACAAAACCAGTTTGATATTGGCCGTACCACGGGCCAGTCGACGCAATTCTTGACCAACTTGATTGGCGAGCTCCCGTGTCGGGCACAAAACCAGAGCCTGTACTCCGAAAAAACGTTGATGAACCTGCTCCAGCAGGCCAATGCCAAATGCTGCCGTCTTGCCACTACCGGTTTTGGCCCGGGCAATCAGATCCCTGCCACCTAATATCTGTGGCAGACTTTGGGCCTGAATAGGTGTCATTTTGGTGTAGCCAAGGGTTTCCAGATTCGCCAATTGTGCGTCAGAAATGGCCAGGGAAGAAAAACGGTTTGTTGTCATTGTGTTGTATCGGCTGCACCCGGCATACTGCAATCCACGCAGGGCAATCCAGGTTCTGTCGTAAATAAGAAAGACGAGAAGGATAGACGCCTTTCACATTAAGGTCTACTCTGAATCGTTCTCGACCAAGAGCTTCTGCCAGGAATTTACTGTTATCTGCTTAAGGAATTCCTGAATCCAGTACCTGACAGAGATCATTCTCCAGAGCGTAGGCGGCCGCTTCGGTGCGATTTGCAGTTCTGGTCTTGTTTAATATGGCCCGCACATGGGTTGCAATGGTGGCCAAACTTCGGTGCAGTTGTGCGGCGATAGCCTTGTTGCTTTTGCCCTGTGCCACCAGATTCAGCACTTCAAGTTCACGCCGGGTTAAACCACTGGCATTTTCCTGACCATTTAATGAACTTGCCTGCTCCAGTTTGTCAATTTTTTGCAATAAATTGATCATGCCCATTGCCTGTGCTGCAGTCTTCGCTTGGCCTAGTATTTTATTAAATAAGGCTTTTCCACCACCAAAATGATGGTGGCTCAATACCTGGGCATGACGATATTGACAGTGGGCATACCAGATATTGGTACCGGCTTTTTCTGCCAGGGCCGTCGCCCTCTCGAACAGTGCCTGGGCCTCGGCCAATTTATTCATCTGGCTCGACAACATGGCAAGATAGAGATCCGCCGGCCCATAGCAAACAGCGGTTGGGTGCGACACCATTTGCCCGGAATAGGGTGCCAATTTCTGGTACAACGCGCTGGCCATGGTCAAATCATCCAGCGCCACACAGGCCTCAGTTAAATAAACCAGACAAGTCAGATACATCTCGTCTTCGATCAGGTGACTGAAACTGTCAGCCGTCAGTTCTTCATAAAGGACTCGAGATTTTTCCAGATCACCAAGGTCGGTATAGGTGGCCAACAAACCCGGTTTCCACAGTTGCCCCTGCTCTTGCAGCATATTCTGGAGCGCTGCATGCACCAGTGGCAGACGCCCGAGTTCTCTATTGAGTATAAACATCTGTGCGCCGTAGACTCCTTCTGCACCCCCATCAAGCCCACCAGAACCGAGCTCAACGGCTTCTTCGATCAGTGTCTGGGCGTCCTTCCAACGGCCGGAAAACAGGGCCAGACAGGCGCTGGCACCGGCCGCGAAATAGCTGGCCTTAAAACGGTAATCCTGTTCCACTGAAGCGGCCAGCTGTGACACCAGCTCTTTGGCCCGCTGCATATCCCCCAATTCCTGATAGGAAAGAATCAGCCATTCCAGCGGGTCCATACTCATCAATACATCACCAGCTTCCTGCGCCAGTGCCAAAGCCTGCTCACCAAGACGGATACGCTCGGACAACTTCTCCGGTCTACCCCGTAGCGCCAACAGGGCCATACACAGGGCACCACAATGGCAGCGTTGATCACCACTGTCTGCCGCAGAGGTCACAGCTTGATAAGCGACATGTTCCGCTTCACGGCGTCGCCCATTAAAGGTCAGGGCCATGGCCCGATGAGCGAGGACATTGGCCCGGGTTATCAAATCATCCTCTGCAATTAGTGCTAATGCCTCATCGATAGTGACCAATGCCTCACGCACCTGAAATGGAGCACGCAACAGATAAACCTTGTAGCAAGCCGCTTCGATAAATATTGCGTAATGCCTGTACGTTCTGGCTGCATCAATACAGCGCTTCAGCACCGGCATGATCTGTTTGCTGGGAGCACCCAAACCCTGCATGCACTGGACGATTCTGAACAAGATTTCTGCTCTTTTCCCGGTATCACCGCTGTTGTCTATTTCGAGTACATCCAGGGCGGACTCATAGTAATCCCTGGCTTCATCAAAGGCCGACAAACTGCTCGCCTGCTCGGCAGCCCGGATTGCATACTCCAGTGCCTTCTTGCACTGACCTGCCTGCATGGCTTGATAATAGTGACGGGCGATTTCACCCAATGCATGATCGCCACCACCAGAGTGTAATTGCACCAGGACATCGGCCACCTGACTATGCAAAATGGACCTTCTGGTCAGACTCAACTCATCATAGAGAATATCCCGAATCAACACATGACAGAACTGAAACTCACCGATACCCTGCGCCGATTCCTTGACCATACCCCGGCTGGTGGCTTCTTCGAGGGTTTGCAGGGTGGCAAGCTGACTGGTATCAGGAAGCAATTGATTGAGTACCACCAGACTGAATCTGCGACCTATGACTGCTGCAAGAGACAACAACTCATTGCAATCATCCGTCAATAGATTAAGCCTTCTGCCAATAGCCTCCTGAATACCATCGGGTATTTCCAGGGTGAATTTACCACCAGACAGATCGATATTTTCCTGTCGTAAAATGCTCGCTACTTCTGAGACAAAAAGTGGATTGCCTTCGGTTTTTTCGTGCAGGATCTGCATCAATCCTGATGGCAGCGTCTGACTGACAGCCTGTTGCAAAAAGCCGGATGTTTCCTCTGCCGATAAACCCTTCAGGGCAATACGACGCAGCGTAGCCTCCCGGTTAATTTCACCCAGGGAATCGAATAACGGATGTTTGCGGGTAACTTCCATTTCGCGGTAGGTGCCGATCACCAGCATCGATAGTCCAGACAACTTGCCGCATAGATGGGTCAACAACAATAATGACGAGCGGTCTGCCCAGTGCAGATCATCCAGGATAATGACCAGTGTACGACCACAGGCATAATCGGCAAACAGGTTGGCGATCCGGTTGAAGAGCAGAAACTGTTCACTGCCACCACTATTGGAAAAGGTAGCATGTGATCTGTTTTGAGTGTCTGCAGATGTGACGGTGAGACCCTCAAAAATATTGGCCGAAGTATCCTGTGCCGAACCCATGCTGGCGTACAAGGTTTTGAGGATTTGCAGCCAGGACCAAAAGGGTGGTGACCCCAGGGTTTCGTGGCACTGACCAAAGGACACCAGGGCCCCGGATTGTTGTGCCTTGGCGGCAAAATACTGGGCCAAACAGGATTTTCCGATACCTGGATCACCGCGTATGAGGACAATATTACCATGTTTGGCTTCAGCCTCTTTACAGGCCTCAACCAGAATCTCCATTTCCTTTTCGCGCCCCACCAGCAGCGCAGTATGTGCCAGTGCCGGGCTGCTGATGTTGTCGAGTATGTTTTCAATCGGATTACCGGGCTCTTCTGGCAATACTTCGTTAGCCGGCGGTCCTTGCTCGACAATTTCCAGCTCACCCCGGATCACCTGAAAGACCCGCAATGGTGCACGGATATTTTTTACCCTGCGCTCACCAAGATCCCGAAAGCTGAATCCCGGTTTGTTCCTGACCTGATGATAGACATCACCGGAGATACACACACCACCGGCATCGGCAATACCCTCCAGACGAGCTGCGATATTGACCCCGTCACCGTGAATATCTTCGTCATCGACGATGATATCACCGAGATTAATACCAATCCGGAACTGAAATCGCTGACCACTGATCGTATGTTGGTCTTGTGCTGTCATTGTCGACTGGATATCAACGGCGCACTCCACAGCCGCCAGCACAGTCGGAAACTCAGCCAGGAAACCATCCCCGGTATGCTTGACAATACGACCATCGGCAGCATCGATATGCGGATCAATCACTTCGGTCCGGGCAGCACGCCAGGCGCGGTATGTCGCCCCTTCATCAGCATTCATCATCAATGAATAGTTGGCTACGTCGGCCGCCAGAATGGCCGCAAGTCGGCGTTCCATGGTCGTTCTACTGCAGTGGGAAAGACGTAATCACATCGCAGGACCGACCGGAAGATCGACCTGGGTCACAACATCCGCCGGCACACCGGCACGACGAGCGGCTTCAATCACCGCTTCGGCATTGGGAGCCTCATACAAACAATAAGTCTTCTTCTTGTCCAGAGACAAAAACGAATAAAGCCACTTGACGCCGACTTCTTCATTGACCTTGAGGATCCCTTCGTTCTCTGGATCGAGTGAAATCTGTTCAGCAAAATTGCGTTCAATGATAAATGTTGCCATAACTCAGCCTCTCTCTAACGTGGTGTATCCTGTGGTATATCCCATGGTTCAGCCCCACCTGGGCTGAGCATCAAAATCTAGACCCAGATAACTTTTGGCCACGACTTCAGTCGTTAACGCCCTGTTTCCCGGGTGAATACGGCCGATCCGTCCATCGCGCAAAATGCGTTCCCAACCTGAAGCATGAAAAATCCCGAAACCGCCGGCAAGTTCAAAGGCCCGATCGATCACCCTCCAGGCCCCCTCCGTGGCATGGTATTTTGTCATTAATACCTTGGCAGCCCAAAGTGGACCATGATCAATACCATTTGACCAGTCATTGGCGGTGCGGTCAAGATGAGATTCAATTGCATCCAGTTCGATTGCCATCTCTGCCACACCGGCTTGCACTTGCGGATGCCAGGCCATGGAACGACTCATACCCAATGATTTTTTACCGGCAATCGCGACCAGGGCCTTGTCGAAGGCATACCGGGCCAGACCACAATAAACATTGCCGAAACCCATCGGACCCCAGACAAAGATCCCCAGAACAAACGAATCAGCACCCTGCATGCCTTCGTCGACCACTCTGGCGATATACTTGTCAGGAACAAAAGCCGCATCCAGCACCGTATCATGGCTCTGGGTGGCACGCATACCCATCACATCCCAGTTCTTCTGGACTTCGAGCCCATCGGTATCCCGGGGCAGAAAGCCGTGGATGATTTTTGGGTGATCCGGGTCCGTGTTGTCCACACCATGCAGCCCCATCCGGGTCCAGACCGGTGATAGCGAGCCAAAATTTTTTCGCCCGGTAAAACAGTAGCCACCGTCCACACGCTCTGCCCGGGTACTCGAGTGCAATAAGGGCACATCATGACCCTTTTCCGCATGACCTGCGGCAAATACTTCACCTGCACAGGCCTCACGCAATAACCATTCAAGCGAGGTGTCCCCTCCATACCACAGATCAGCGGCAACGCCGGTCCAGTACAAATGCATATTGATGGCCAGTGCATCGGCTGGCGCATAATAGGCCAGGCGACGCTGTTGCTGACAAACTTCAGCAAAGGACAGACCCAGACCGCCGAGCTCTTCAGGGATAGCCTGGATCAAATACCCGGATTCTTGCAGTACTAAAAAATCCTCCTGGAAGAATTCGTTGTTTTCATCGTACCGGGCCACTCTTGACTGAAACTCCTCAAGTTGTGCCGTCGATAAAATATCATCAATAGAACCCAGATATTCAGTTGCCATATTGGTTCGCTCCAATCAGGTAATTCACATGCCTTCCCTGCAATATTGAATCTTGTGACGCTTTTCCCGGATTGATGCCTTAGCGGCAATGACCGTAAAAAACGCCACAACCCATCAATATTCAGCCAGGTACATTCAGGCTGTGGGGGCGATATTCTGATTCACCGAAAAAAGATTTTCCGGATCGTAACGGGACTTCAATTGCCCCAAACGCTTGAGATTGTCACCATAGGCGCCACTGACACGGTCTGCCTCATCATCAGCCATGAAATTCACATAGACACCACCATTGGCGTATGGCGCAGTTTTGTCAAAAAACTCCCGTGCCCAGGCTATACATTCCTGATCCTGGCTGGCCTCGCTCCAGCGGGTATGAACATTGAGCACAAACTCGGTGTCCCGATGCGGGTAGGCCGTGGCATCGGTAGCAACACGATTGGTCGCGCCACCCATTTGGGCAAGAAAAATCTCACACTCCGGCCCGGGCAGGCAACCGGCATAGTCAATTATGGCTTGCAACGCGTCAGCATTTAGCCGGGCAAAATCATGCGACTTCCAGTAGTTGCGTGCACCCGCAGTGAGCAGGGGGTCAAATGCCGCCTGCCAATCGAGAAAATTGTGTGGCGAGATCACATCAACGATGGGCTCACCAATAGCACGCAGTGGCGCCATGACCCGTTCACCTTCCTGCATGTCCCCCACATAACAGACCGCAAAGATCAGCACTTCCTTGCCATGCCATTCCTGCGGTAAAAATGGCAGCGGTGGGGCCTTGCGCAAAACCACCCAGCAACTCATCTCATCCGGTGCCTTCGCCACATAGTCGAGATACTGTTCGAGCAGCGCCGGCGCCTGTTGCAAGGGGTGAATAATAAGCCCAGACAGGACCTGATTGCCGATGGCGTGCAGTCTGAACTCAAAACTGGTGACAATACCGAAGTTTCCACCACCACCACGCAAGGCCCAGAACAGGTCACGATTCTCAGTATCACTGGCATGGACCAGCTGGCCGTCAGCAGTCACAACATCTGCACCGAGCAAATTATCGACCGTCAGACCGTATTTTCGACTTAACCAGCCAAAACCACCACCCAGGGTCAAACCCGCCACACCGGTGGTCGAGTTAATACCGGTCGGTGTGACCAGACCAAAGGCCTGCGCCTCACGGTCAAAATCTCCGAGGGTTACACCGGGCTCAACACGTGCCGTCTGTTTCACAGGGTCCACCCGTACCGACTGCATCGTGCTCAGGTCAATCATCAAGCCGCCATCACAACAGGCCTTGCCGGCAATATTATGGCCACCACCTCGAACCGCCAACAACAATTTATGCTCACGGGCGAGCTGTACCGACTGCATAACATCGGCAGCACCGGCACAGCGGATAACCAGACCGGGCTGACGGTCAATCATCGCGTTCCACAAACTGCGTGCCTCTTCGTAACCGGCATCACCCGGCAGACAAACCTGTCCACGCAGTGATTTTTGCAGTGTATCGAGTTGTTCCTGATCCATTTCCAGGGTATCACCGGTCTGTGTTTGTATCGTTGCGGTCGTCATTTGTGTCTCCTCTGCAGTTCTATTGGTGAAAGTGACTGCCAAATCTTGTCGTGATTGAACAGTTGATTCCAGCCTAGAGAAAACAATCACCGCTGCACATCGTCAATTATGATGATTTTTTTGCTGAGGAAAAACGCACATGATGAGAAATCTACATCCCCTCCCCTTCATTTCAAATATTGGGATCTGCGATCATTTGAATCGTGAACATGGCGAAATCCGGAAACAAGACTATCGGCGATGACCTAATCTTGCATTGGCATCGCGGACATTTTTTCAGGCGATAGTAATTCTACAAATACCTTTATTTGACTGCAGGTTGACACCTGTCAGCTATTTTACAGATCTGTTTTTGTATGATACTTTCGAAATAGAATGTATCCATCATCGTATCAACAACACGAAATAAAGTAGTGCTGATTACGCTCTATCATACAAAGAAATACCGTGGTTTTTGGCTATCGCTGATAATCTGTATTCAATTATCAGGGGTGCCATGGCAAACATTTGCACTGGCCGGAGGTAATCTCCCCGGCAACACCTATGGGTCGATGTGCCGGTTCGGGCATGCACCAGATTTGCCAAAGACACCGATCAGGCACAACCATCTTTGTTGCCTGGGTCATTGCTGCTGTCACAGCGGCGGTTTCTCCGGGGTTCCAACTACTCTCCTGGCACCCGATCAGCTGTATCGTCTGATAGCACTTGTGCTGGATACAGCGCTACCCGTTTATTCCAATCAATCTTCTTTTCAGCAGTTAATCCGCGCTCCACCGATCCTGGTTTCCTGACCAAACTTGCAGCAAATATGGCTAATAATGGCCACATGCCTATTTATTTTCAGGAGATTCAAGATGAAACACTCTGTGCGTTATACACTGCTCACTCTCGCGATGGCTACCTCTGCTGTCGCCCAGGCAGATTGCAAAAATATTGACGTTAAAAACGTCTGGTCCCGTGCCACTCCCGCCGTAGCCAAGGTGGCGGCAGTCTATCTTGATCTGACCAATACCACAGGTCATACAATAACCCTGACTGGAGGCAGCACACCTGTTGCACAGGCAGTTGAATTACACCTGCATGAGATGAAAAACGGCATGATTGGGATGCATCATCTGCATAAACTCAAGGTCGATAATGGGCAAAAAGTGGTATTTCAGCCCGGCAAATATCATGTCATGCTGATTGGCTTAAAGCATCCACTCAAAGCTGAGGAAGTTTTTCCTTTGTCACTTCAATGCGCAGATGGTAGCCAACGAAAATTCAAGGTGCTGGTGCATGAAATGATGCAGTAGTTTTTTGAGGTAAAGCCACTGCGAATGTTGATTACCTGTAGTTAATTGGTACTTTTATGGCCGGGTTGCACTTCGTAACCCGGCACCACCAACACTTCCTACCATTACAGGAAAATACTATGCGATATAACCGAAAAACAGTTCTTGTTTCACTGGCTGCCGGCCTGGCATTAATTGGTGTAGCTGCAAAACTCATCGGCAATACACTTGCCAAAGCTCCACCACCACAGATTAATGGGATCATTTTTACCGACCCCACTCCTGTCGAGCCTTTTGCACTCAAATCCGCAGCCGGAAAGTCGTTTACGATACAGGACTTGCGAGATCACTGGACCTTCATCTACTTCGGGTACACCCATTGCCCCGATGCCTGCCCGATTGCCATGTATCAACTCAAGGTGCTGGAAACAAAATTGCGAAAAATGGTGCCGAAGCAAGAGTTGTCTTTTGTGATGGTAACGATTGATCCTGAGCGGGATACACCAGATTTGATGCAACAATATGTCAACCATTTTAATCCTGCTTTCCATGGTGTGAGTGGAGACCCGAAAGAGATTAAGTCATTCGCCACACAGTTTCATGTCGGTTATCAGCGTGGCGAAGACAATACTGCGATTGGTTATGCCATGTATCATTCGGACACCATCACGGTCATTGACCCGCAAGGGCAATTTGCTGCTGTATTTGCCAGCCCGCATGGTCCCACCAATATGGCAAATGACTTTAAGAAGCTACTGGTATTTCGTTCACAATAAGAGTCCTGTTTAAACCGCGTGGTCTACGACAATGCATTCGTTAGTATCGACCAAACGCAAGGGAACCCTGTTTCTGACAGGAGGCTGTCCGAGTATAGGGGACGACCGGTTTGTTGCTCCTGCAAAACCGGCACTTTCGCCATCCATGGCGGTCGTAACGAGGGAAAGCGAACGAGGTAGCATCTCATGATTAGAGGCAAGTGGTGGCTCAGGAATGTGCCGTTGACGAACTTAAGGATGGAATACTCGTTGTATTTAACAAGAAAATCTGGCCAAAGCCCGATTTTCCACAGTAAGCTCTCTATTCTCGGACAGCCTCCTGGACGATCAAAACCAACAAACATCATTATTTAGACAGCTCATGCCGTGTTGTTCAAAAGGTCGACTTCGTGGAAAAACTAATCCTCTCATTGGGGCTCATCATCAGCGGTCTTGCCATCGGCTATCTGCTCCAGCGCATGGATCGCGCAGGGACATTATGTCTGCCGGCCCCGCTGCCGAAGTGCCGGCTACTGCTGCAGAAAATCAGTCTATTAGGGCTTATGCCCATCTCTGTTCTGGGGGCCGTCTGGGTTGTGTCTTTCACTGACATTCGGGTCCTGCTCTTGCCGGTCGTCGGGGTTACTGCCTTGCTTAGCGGTGGCCTTATCGGCCTCGGCTACGCTCACTTCAGCAACAAGACGCCCAAACAGACCGGCGTTCTTCTTTGTTGTGGTTCCTTTACCAATATCGGCGCCATTGGAGGTCTGGTCTGCTTTCTATTTCTTGGTGAGGCCGGTTTTGCGCTGGTCACACTGTACAAGATGTTTGAAGAAATCGTCTACTACACCATCGGATTTCCACTGGCGCGCTTTTACAGTGGCATCACAGGTCGGCAACAATCCTTTGCCGGCCAGATCCTCGGCGTTCTCACTGACCCCTTTGTTTTCACCGCACTTTTGGCCTTTTTTATCGGTCTTGGTCTGAATTTATCGGGTATTACACGTCCATCCGTGTTTGAAACCATCACCAATACAGCCATTCCGGTTGGTACTTTCCTGCTGATCGTTTCCATTGGCCTGGGTATGCATTTCTCCAGTGTCGGGGCTTATTTGAAAGAATCACTCTTCCTCTGTATTTCCAAGTTTATTCTGGTGCCGATGATTGCCATCTTGTTGGCCTATGCTCTGGGTCTGCACCAGATTGCAGACGGTCTGCCGTTTAAAGTGGTAATAATTCTCAGCTCCATGCCGGTCGCCTTCAACGCTCTGGTGGCAGCCTCGATCTACGACCTTGACCTTGAGCTGGCCAATAGTGGCTGGTTGATCACCACCTGCGCTTTGGTCATCGTACTGCCGTGGCTCTATTTTCTGGTCTCGTAGAATACATACCAGGAGCTCCCTACATCAATTGACCCCGGGCAGCTACGCTTGCTCAGTCCTCGTTGACCACCCTGATCAAAAGCCGGACTTCAGTACCCAAATCCTCTTTTTCCAGCAACTCATGACCATTAATCCGACACCAGGCTGGGATGTCATTCAAGGCGCCATGATCGGTACAGTATACCTCCAAACATTCACCGCTCTGCAGACCGGCAGCCGCATCCTGGGTTCTGATCACCGGCAGCGGGCACAGCATATTGCGGGCATTGAGAACATGCGTGGTCACAGGTACCAGGCCTCATCGATGGCGTCCGCACTCAGCGGGGTCACATCCAGCTGCTGTTCAATCCCGTCTTTCGAAGTTACGCTGACAGTCACTTTTTCGGCACTACGACCCTGACCAAAGCGCGCAACAATACGTGCCGCCAATTCGATATCTGCATTCTCTGGAGATCCCATCAACAAGGCCAATGGCCCGGGATGACTGCTGCAGTCGAGGCTGGTAAAGTCCTTTCGATAGCCCATGAGGTAGTTATTTTCACCCGAATCTCTGGCCACAACCACCTTGAAATGAGGCTTTGGCCGTAAATGCCGACCCACTTTGAGCAGCATAATATCGTCCAGATCATAATCCCGGTTTTCCCGATGCGCCCACAGATCACGCAACTTGTTGGAATAGCTGGAATCGGTCAGAAAGCAACAACCTCCGGCCGGCTGGGCATAATCGGTAAAGCCGAATTCCCTGGCCAGGGCAATCTGCGGCTTGCGGCCACGGCCCTGGAAGTTGTGCAGCTTGGCGCGATCGACCCAGCCCTCTCGTTCGGGCAAAGTCGTGGGCAATGACTGGGCACAAAGAGGTCGTAATAGCCGATCGTCCGCCCCCGACTCCCTCACGATGACAGGCATGGTATCCCGGCGTTGCGACATGGGACGCTGGCCGATGACTTCACCGGTGATGATGAAATCAAATTGATGAGCTTCCATCCACTCCCTGGCTTTGCGCACCATAAAGGATTTGCAATCGAGACAAGGGTTGAGGTTGGCCCCATAACCGTGTCTGGGATTCAACAATACGTCTTTGTACTCCTCAATAACATCGACGATATATAGCTTGATACCCAATGTTTCCGCCACCCATAAAGCATTATTGCGTTTTTTCTTGCTCAGATCACGATTTCGGATCGCATGAGTGTGCCCTTCCACACAAAAGCCTGTAAAGAAGTTGATGCCTTCAACATGAATACCCTGCGCCTGGATAACGCGCGTAGCCAACAATGAATCGAGGCCGCCGGATATCAAGGAAACAGCTTTGCGTGGGTTGGACATAAGAAAGGGAGCGCTAGCAGAGTGGACAAATCGCGAAGGCCGCTAGGCGGCTATCCGAGAACAGGAGTCGTAGCGAGGGAAAGCTGATTTGAGGTCATCTTTTCGTTCATCTGAGGCGAATAGTCGTTCTATTTTACGTACATTT
>CAZTLH010000023.1:0-13671 GCA_964614335.1 uncultured Gammaproteobacteria bacterium | reverse complement strand
GCCGGTTTTGCAGGAGCAACAAACCGGTCGACTCCTGTTCTCGGACAGCCTCCTGAAAAGAATATGGAAGTATACCTTTGAGATTGGCTGTTAGATAGTTATCCTGAGCTCCTGATAGCGGGGATTTTGCGGACATTCTGTCTGGTTGCAGGATGATGGAAATCGTATAATTGTCGCTTGAATTACAGGCCATCAAAACAGCGCGAGCACAATGAATCAAACCTATGATGTGGTGATCATCGGCGCCGGTATTGTCGGGGCTGCTACGGCGTTACAAGCACAACAGGCAGGTCACAGGATTGCCTTACTGGATCGGGATGAGGCCGGTAGTGGTGCATCCTTTGGCAATGCCGGGACGTTTGCGGATTACGGCTGTACCCCGATCAACAGTCCGTCGTTGCCGCTGCAGGTGCCGGGAATGCTCATTGGTGATGACAGCCCGTTAGCAGTTCGCTGGCGCTATTTGCCTCGTATGCTGCCCTGGCTGTGGCGATTTCTTGTTAACTGTCAGCCTTCTCGTGTGCGTGCTATCAGTGAGGCCCTGGTTTCCCTGTTATCCAGGTCAGAGGCCGCCACTTCCGCCATGCTGAAAATGGCGGCTGCAGAGGATCTGGTTTTTCATCGGGGTTGTATCTATCTCTGTTCAACCGAACGGGGGAGGCGCAACCTGCATGCAGATCTTCGACGCAGAAAAGGACTGGGTGTTGCTGCCAGACTGCTCAGCGCTGCCGAGATTCATGAACTGGAGCCTCGGCTGGCAGTCATTTATCAGGAGGGGATGTTTTTCGAGCGGGCTCGCCACACTGTGGATCCACAGGCTCTTGTGCAGCGCTTGACAACGCGTTTTGCCGCTGATGGTGGCAGCATAATTCACGGTCATGTAAATGAAATCACAGTCGGCAATGAGCAGACGATCAGGGTGCAATGTATGGACAAGACACTGGTTTGTCGTCAGCTCGTTATTGCTGCCGGAGCCTGGTCGAAACATTTCCTGGGGACGATAACAGAATCGGTGCCGCTGGAAACCGAGCGTGGTTATCACGTTTGTTTTGGGGGTGGCCAGGGGTTGTTACAACGCCCCATCGGCTGGGCAGAAAAAGGGTTTTACATGACCCCGATGACAGCAGGGCTGCGTGCTGCCGGTACGGTTGAACTAGGTGGTCTGGAATTGCCTGCCAGCCCAAAACGTATGGACTATATTGAACGCAATGCCCGGCGCCTGCTACCTGACCTGGAGGTACGTACCACTGACTGGCTGGGATTTCGTCCCTCGTTGCCGGATGCCTTGCCGGTGATTGGGCGATCCACCGACAATGAAAATATCATTTTTGCCTTCGGCCATCAGCACCTGGGTTTGACCCTGGCCGCAATCACCGGGCAGATAGTGACTCGCATTCTGGGCCATGAAAGCCCTGAATTGGACATATCCGTCTTTTCTCCATCACGATTTCAGTGAGTCGGGCGCTACTCCTTAATAGTTCATGGGAAAGGATTTGATGGTTCAGTATATTTGGACTTGCATTTGATTAACTGCCCAGTTAAGGTATGAACAAAGAAGGTGATTAACACAATACGGCACAAGGTGGAAGATGGCAGACGAGAAAGATGTTTTAGTCCGTTTCGACGATATTCAGAAGAGCTATGATGGTGAAACACTGGTCATCAAGAGTCTGAATATGGATGTCGAGCGGGGTGAGTTCCTGACCATGCTTGGCCCGTCCGGCTCTGGCAAGACCACTTGCCTGATGATGCTCGCAGGTTTCGAGCCAGCCACCCATGGCCAGATCTTCCTGAATGGAAATCCCATCAATTTCCTGCCACCACATAAACGTGGTATCGGTATGGTGTTCCAGAATTACGCTCTCTTTCCACATATGACCGTGGCGGAAAATTTGTCCTTTCCGCTGGAAGTTCGCAAAATAGGAAAAAGTCAGCGCGAAGAGCGGGTCAAAAAAGCGCTGGATATGGTACAGCTGGGTGAATTTGGTGACCGTCGCCCGGTACAGCTATCCGGCGGTCAGCAGCAACGTGTCGCCGTTGCCAGGGCACTGGTTTTTGATCCCGAGCTGGTTTTGATGGATGAGCCACTGGGCGCTCTGGACAAAAACCTGCGTGAACAGATGCAGTACGAAATCAAGCACATCCATGAAAGTCTGGGTGTTACAGTCGTTTATGTAACCCATGATCAGAGTGAAGCGTTGACCATGTCCTCCAGGATTGCCGTATTTAAAGACGGCATCATTCAACAGCTGGCACCACCGGCTGACTTGTATGAACGGCCGATGAATGCATTTGTTGCCAACTTTATCGGTGAAAACAATCGCTTGCGTGGTGATCTGCTGGCTGTAGAAGGAGATACCTGTCAGGTCAAACTGAATAACGGCGATGTGGTACAGGCCAATAATATCAATACCTCGGAGTCTGACCGGCGAGCCACGTTGTCGCTGCGTCCGGAACGGGTGACCGTTAATCCGGAAGAGGGCAGTCTGCCGAATATTTTTGATGCCCAGATCGAAGAGCTGATTTACCTGGGCGATCATATCCGGACCAGGGCCAATGTCTGTGGCAACACCGATTTTGTTGTAAAGATCCCCAATTCGTCCTCGCATGCTGCCTTGCAGACCGGGACGAAAATACGCGTCGGCTGGGGTGTAGAAGATTGTCGGGCACTGGATGCATCGGATTAGTTCAGTGCTGGCATGCCGTTCCCTAAGAACGTTACTATAAGTAGTCCCATAATCACTCAATGACAGGAGAAGCACAAATGAAGAAACCATTACAACAGACCTTACTGGCTACACTGGTCGCAGCCGGGCTGGCAACAACCGGAGTCGCCTCCGCCAAGACCGATCTCGTCGTCGTCTCCTGGGGTGGGGCCTATACTGCCAGCCAGCAGAAGGCTTACAGCACCCCGTATATGAAGCTACATCCGGAAATCAATATCGTCAATGACGATTCATCCGCCCAGGGCGGCGCCAAATTACGGGCCCAGTCTGAAGCCGGTAATGTAACCTGGGATGTCGTCGATCTGATCGCCTCTGATACCATTGCGCTCTGTGATGAAGGCCTGCTGGAAGAGATCGATCACGACAAAATGTTGCCACCGGCACCAGATGGCACCCCGGCCTCGAAGGATTTTGGCAGCATGATCATTTCACCCTGTTTTATACCATTGATCGTGTATTCCACCACCTTTGGTTACCGTACTGACAAGCTGAAGACAGCCCCGACCAGTATCAAGGATGTCTTTGATTTGAAAAACTTCCCGGGCAAGCGATCCTTGCAGAAGGTACCGACCTATAATCTGGAATGGGCCTTGATCGCAGATGGCGTAGACCCGGCCAAGATCTATGACGTGCTTGATACCCCGGCCGGTGTGGATCGTGCCTTCAAGAAGCTGGATACCATCAAGAGTCAGGTGGTGTGGTGGACCCAGGGGGCGCAACCGGCACAGTTGCTGGCCGATGGTGAAGTGGTCATGGCCTCTGCCTTCAATGGTCGTCTGTTTAATGCCATTGCCAAGGAAAAACAACCGATTGCCATGATGTGGGATTGGGAAGCGCTGGATCTCGATGGCTTCGTGATCCCCAAAGGGACGAAACACAAGGCCGAGGCATTGAAATACGTAAAGTTTGCCAGTGACACCCAGCGTCTGGCAGATCAGGCCAAGTACATCTCCTATGGTCCTGCGCGGGCATCATCGGCTCCACTGGTTGGCAAACATGCCGAACTGGGTATTGACATGAAACCACATATGCCGACCAATCCGGCCAATGCCAAACATTCTTTTGTCACCAACTACACCTGGTGGGCGGATCATAAAGATGAACTGTCTGCACGTTTTGAAGCCTGGTTGGCAAAATAGTAGTACTCAACAGCGTAGTACCGTAAAGTTCTGGTGCCGGGAGTTCTCCCGGCATCAGCCGCGGTGAATATAAGAAGATGATGAATGAACACATCGGCCAGTATCATCTGACTGATAGAATAACCGGGCTGCTGCAACTGCAGGGTCAAAAAGATAGGTGAAACACGGAGCCACGCGTATGACTGAGGTCTTGACCACTGCTGATGGGGTACCACTAAAAACCAGTTTGAATCGTACCTTGCGACGACGCAAGATCACGGCCTTGCTGTTGGTGGCACCTTTGTTTATCTTTATTATGGTGACATTTCTGCTGCCGATTGCAGATATGCTGATGCGCAGTTTCGACAACAGTCTGGTGCCGAATGTGATGCATCGGACGGTCAAGGTCCTGGCGAAATGGGATGAGAAATCGGGTCAGCTGCCAGGTGAGAATGTTTTTGCTGCCCTCGTTCAGGATTTCAAGGATGGGCAAAAAAATCACACAATAAACCGTCTCGGTAAAAGACTGAATTATGAAAAATCCGGCATGTCGAGTCTGTTCCGGAAAACCGCTCGCAAGGCCAGAAGATTAAAAGAGGTAACATCATATAAAGCTGCGTTGCTGAAAATTGATAAAAAATGGCAGCGCCATGACATCTGGTATTTGCTAAAACGCCAAAGTGGCAGCATGACTCCGTCTTATTTTTATGCTGCAGTCGATGCACACATCGATGACACCGGGAAATTAACGAAACAGCCGGAAAATCGGCAGATCTATCTCAATCTGTTTTCCCGTACCCTGTTGTTAAGCCTGTTGATTACAGTGGTGACGATCCTGTTGGGTTATCCTGTGGCTTATTTGCTGGCTACGTTGCCGACAAAAATCAGCAACCTTCTTATTATTTTGGTCTTGTTGCCGTTCTGGACCTCGCTGCTGGTGCGAACCACCGCCTGGATCGCCCTGCTACAGCGTGAAGGTGTCATTAATGATTTGCTGGTCTGGGCGCATATCATCAGTGACGACAATCGTCTGTCGATGATCCACAACCAAATAGGCACGGTAGTGGCCATGAGTCATGTGTTGCTGCCCTTTATGGTGCTACCCCTGTTCAGTGTTATGAAGACGATCCCGCCAAGTTATATGCGGGCGGCACAATCCATGGGGGCTACCCCATATCTGGCATTCAGACGAATTTATTTTCCTAATACCATCCCCGGTATCGGCGCAGGCAGTATTCTGGTTTTTATTCTCGCGATCGGTTATTACATCACACCGGCACTGGTTGGTGGGACCGAGGGTACTTTCATCAGTAATTTTATTGCCTATCATATCTCCAGCTCACTCAATTGGGGTCTCGGTGCCGCCCTGGGTGCGATTCTGCTGGCTATAGTCATGGTGCTGTATGTGATCTACGACAAAATGGTTGGCATCAATAACATGAAACTGGGCTAAAATTATGGCTGGATTACCACCTTATGCATCACCGCTGGATAAAATCTGGCATTTCACGTTCCTTGGTATTTGCGGGCTGATTTTTTTCTTTCTGATCTTTCCGATCGCCGTCATTGTGCCGTTGTCATTCAATGCTACACCTTACTTTAATTTTACTGCAAAGATGCTTTCCCTGGATCCGGATGGCTATTCCTTGCGCTGGTACCAGGATTTTTTTAGCAATGCCAACTGGCATGATGCGGTTAGAAACAGTTTTATCATCGCTTTTTTCTCCACCCTGATTTCAACCTTTCTTGGCACATTGGCGGCATTGGGATTGAGTCGAGACGAATTTCCGTACAGAACCACAATTACCGGCATCCTGATTTCGCCGATGATTGTGCCACTGATTATCTCCGCAGCCGGTATGTTTTTCTTTTATTCACGAATTGGCCTGCAAGGTACCTATATTGGTGTCATTCTGGCACATGCGGCATTGGCCACGCCATTTGTGGTCATCACCGTGACGGCGACTTTGGTCGGCTTCGATAATAGTTTACTACGTGCCGCTGCCAATCTTGGCGCGACGCCAACGAGGACGTTCTTTCAAATCACAGTGCCGATTATCACACCCGGCGTGATCTCCGGGGCACTATTCGCCTTTATTACTTCCTATGATGAAGTCGTGGTCATCATGTTTGTCGGTAGCGTCAAACAGCGCACTATTCCCTGGCAGATGTTTTCCGGGATTCGCGAGCAGATCAGCCCGACGATTCTGGCGGTAGCGACCATGCTGATCATATTCTCGGTGATGCTGTTGACATTGATCGAATTATTACGTCGCCGTAACGAGCGTATGCGCGGTATTACACCCAGCTGATTTTGCTCCGGATCTGCTGTCGTGTACATTAAAGAGCTACCAGCTCGATTCGGACACTTGATCAGGTACAGTGCGGTGGACAGCCTCCCAGGCTCTTTTTTCGACGCCAGGTTATGAGAGCGAAATGCCGGAAAGGGTAAAGCGAAACATACAGTTCTGTTCGAAGTCCTGCGAACCGGCCCCGGCGACGATAACGGTCGATGTCTTCACCAATAAGGAGCAAAAAATACGTGCAGCCAAGGCCTTGCTGGTGTTATGGTTGATCGCCCTGGCCAGTATTCTGATTCCGGTGGCACACTTTATACTGGTGCCAGCTTTCTTTATCGCGGGTGCTGTTATCGCCTCCAGAAAATGGCGAGCCACAGAGGAAGGCATAGAGGCCAGTGGTGCTTGTCCGTCCTGTGGTCAACAGATCGTGCTGGATCTGGATAAGAATAGTGATCTGCCACAATGGTCACATTGCCCAAAATGCGACAAGAGTCTTGAATTGGTAGCCACAGCTTCACCCTGAACGAACATGCTGTTCAGTCGCGATGGTGTATTGACTCCCGGGCTCAGGATTGCAGGGCTTCCGTCTCTTCTGTTGCTTCTGGTCCTTTTGTCTTCAGGGGGGTGGTATCGGCTTCATTCTCAGCCGTCCAGTAAAGACCATCCTTTTTCATCCGGTGATTCCACAGATAACAGCCGACCAGAAAGATACCAATGGTGATACCGGTATCGATCCAGGAGTCGAGTAAAGGGGTGTGATCGATGTCATCTGCATGCGGGCTGATGATCCACATATAATGTTCCAGGAAGGTTCCAGCCAAGATGCAGATGGAAGGAAACAGCATCAGAGCAGGCGATTTACGTGTGGCCGAGAATATCAAAGTCAGAAAGGGAATAAAGGAGTTGAGTAGAAAGAAGGCCCAGAACAGGAACCAGTTGGGACCATTCATCATTTTATCAAAGCGACCTATTTCCTCCGGCAGGTCGCCATACCACATCACCAGGTATTGGACAAAAAAAGCATAAGTCCAGATGATGGTCATTGCCAACAGAATTTTGGCACAGTAGCTAAACACATAATCGTTGGTCGGGCGCCTGAGAATATCGCGTTTGCGTAAAAAAAACAGCGCGACAATAAAAAAGGCCAGATACATTCGCAGCATGCCGCTGAAGTGATAAGGGCCGTAGATCGGGCTCCACCAGCGAGGCCATTGGGTCATCTCGAAGTCCCAGGCAACAATGGTGCCATAGATCGCGTAGACGAAAGGAGCCAGCAGGGCGATATTGCGGAAACGTCGTCGATCTGCAACAGGCGCAGTGGGATAGTCTTTTTTCTGTAATTTGACAAAATAGGCGCAATAAGCCCAGACTAGCAAATAGAGGATGATTTCACGTAAATTAAAGAACACCACGTTATGCCAGCCATTTAAAGGTTCGCCAAATGTTTCACCACCCATCCAGGGAAAGCTTCTTGCACCACTGCCGAGTATGATGAGCAGCAACACCAGACCCAACGGAAAAAGAGCAGTCGCTGAAGTCATCAGAAAGCGAACCTCATAACGCCATCTGCCATTTACTAGATGCAGGACACTGGCCCAGAAGATACCGGCGAGTGCGATATACAGGGTAAACAGGTAGTTGTCCATCAATACCGCCCAGTTTGCTTGGGTCATGATCATGGCTTACTCCCCTTGTTTACCACACCCTGCATCACCTGGGTGGCGCGTTGATCCTTGGTTTTAACGGTCATACGCCGACCGACGACTTTGCGAACATAATTTACAATATTCCAGCGTTCGACAGGTGATAGGTCATAGCTGTAACGTGGCATGATATAGCTGCCAAATGTTATGGTGCCCCAGATCCAGCCGTCGGTAATATCGTTCTTGATATAATCAGACGTTAAATCTGCGGGTTGGGTTTCAAATACCTTTCCTACAAGACCATCACCTTTACCATTTTCTCCATGGCAGGCGACGCAATAGATAGAAAAAAGTGCCTTGCCGGCGGCCAGGGATGCCGGAGAGGCAGTAACCGGGTTCCTGATTTCCTCGGTCGCATCACGGTCTTCTACCCGGGTCCACGGCCCACCGACGGGTACCGAGCCCTTGGGGACGGTACCGGCAGGTGCTTCCTGGGGTTTGATCGAAGGTTGATTCATCAGGTCGCGTGACCAGGGCCAGGCCTGGACAATGGCTGGAATCGCCAGCAAACAGCATAGCAGAGCCACTCTTTTCATTGCACGACTTCCCTGATTTCGGCAGCATTGTGTTCTTCAAAGACAGCCCTGATCCTGTGCATATTTTCAGGCAGCACCTGCACTTCGATTCCAATCTGGTCGATACTGACCTTGCTGTCGTAATATTTGTGCAAACGCTTTGGCAGACCAGCATAGATAAAGAAGGCCACGACTGTAGACAATACCCCAATCAAAATCGTACCTTCATAGGTGATCACGATGTCTACCGGCAACGGAATGACCGCCTTGCCACCCTGGGGCTGAACCGTGAACATCGATTGTGCCGCGGCGGCAGCCAGTAAAAATGCCCCCACCGCACCAGACAGTGCGCCAAAGAAGGTAAAACGCTGGATCGGCTGGTGGAATTCACCAAGCATTTCTTCGACTTCCGGGTGCTCGATCGGCGAATAGAGCTCGATGTTGTCGACCACCATCTCCTTGAGATCCAAAACCTTGAGTCCGGATACCACATCCCTGGCACTTTCAAAATCCTCAAAAATACCAAACAACAAGTGCTTCTTGCGTCTTCTCATGACAGCCCCTCTTCAGTCCGCATGACTTCCTCCTTGATCGCTGACAGATCCTCCATCTGGGAACGGGAACTGGCTTTGCGACGGTGGAAGACCATCTCCTTGACCTCATACATCGATACACTGGGAAAGATCTTGCAAAAAATCAGAAACAGCATCGTGAACCAGCCAAAACTGGCCAGCGTGATCAGTAGTTGTACGGCACCGGGCCAGACTACTGACCAGGTCCAGGGTTCATGATTGCTGGCCAACGGTGGGCTGACGATCTGGAAACGCTCCAGCCACATACCAATCTGCAGCAATATGGAAACTGTGAACATGGCTTTCATGCTGTGGCGGACTTTTTTAAAGGCCATGGCAAAAGGAACGATGGTGGCGCAAAATAACATAGTCCAGACTACCGGGGCATAGGGTCCGAAGAATTTCTCCAGCAGCACCTCTTTTTCATACATATCATTGGAATACCAGATCGAGGCATACTCACTAAGATTCAGATAATTCCAGACCATGGCAATGGCGAAGGTCAGTTTCGCTGTTTTGTCCATGATTTCAACGGTCATGTATTCTTCAAACTTGAACAGATAACGCAACATTACAAATAAGGTGATGATG
Source organism: uncultured Gammaproteobacteria bacterium (assembly GCA_964614335.1). Lineage (GTDB taxonomy): Bacteria > Pseudomonadota > Gammaproteobacteria > Arenicellales > DRJH01 > DRJH01. The sequence goes on along the minus strand of CAZTLH010000023.1, from coordinate 4,146 downwards.
GCCGCACAACCTGAATACAAGGCACCGGCGACGAAATACAGCGGAAACGAAGTGATATGCCAGTCGGGCATAATGGACATGGCGAAGTCCGAGGCCACGATCGAATGGACTGAGACAGCCAGTGGCACCAGAAAACAGGCCAACAGGACATAGGTTTTGCGAAAGGCCATCCATTCCCGGGCACGACCCATCCAGCCCATGGATAGAGCAGTGTAGAGTTTTTTACGCCAGCCCTTGGCATTGTCGCGACAGATGGCCAGATCGGGAATCATGCCGATGTACAAAAACAAGGCAGAACTGGTGGCGTAGGCGGTAATTGCCGCAGCATCCCAGAGTAGTGGTGAGCGAAAGTTTGGCCAGATCGTACGGGCATCCGGATACGGGATGATCCAGTAGAAATTCCAGACCCGGCCCAGATGGATGATCGGGAAAATGGCTGCCGTGAGAATGGAAAACAGGGTCATGGCTTCGGCAAAGCGGTAAATGGGTTTTCGCCAATCCGCTTTGGTCAGCAACAGGATGGCCGAAAGCAGTGTGCCGGAATGACTCATCCCAATCCAGAACACAAAATTGGAGATATATAACTGCCAGTAGTGTGGGCGATTCATTAACGCCACGCCCATTCCGGTTTTGTACTGGTAGATTTCGGCCAGGACGCCACTGAGGTCTAGCTGCGCACACACCGCCAGCACGATCCAGAATGTCTTTCGGGGTGCCTCCAGGCTGCGTAGCACATCCTCATTAATTTTGGCCCATGCAACATCTTTCATGGTTTCCTGGTTATCCATTCAGAAACTCTCCTTATCAATCAAGATTCAGGCCTCTACATCCCGTACCCGATCCAGATACATGACACTTGGCTCTACATTCAGGTTTTCCAGCACACGATATCCACGAATGTCGTCGGATTTGTCCTGTTCGTGGTGATTCAACTCCACATGATGTTGTTCCCAGAGTTTGGAAACCTGACTGTCAGGATCACGAAGATTGCCAAAAACGATGGCGTCCGTAGGACAGCCTTGTTGACAGGCAGTCTGCAATGTGCCGTCTTTTACATGCTCCGGGTGGCCTTCATCATTGGCCTGGTCTTTGGCCGCCCGTATGCGTTGTACACAAAAGGTACATTTTTCCATAATACCCTTGTCGCGTACGGTCAAATCAGGATTCAACTGCATTTCCAGGGGGTGTGGTAAATCTTTCCAGAAATTGTAGAAATTGAAATAACGAACCTTGTAGGGGCAGTTATTGCCACAGTATCTGGAGCCGATACAGCGATTATAGACCTGGGTGTTGAGACCATCGGGGGAGTGATAGGTGGCTGCCACCGGGCATACCGGTTCACACGGCGCATGATTACATTGCTGACACATCATCGGGATATAGTGCGCACCCCGTTCAGGAAAATCACTGGTTTCCTGTTGATCGATTTCCGGTTTTCCATCCGGCTCCTGCCAATAGCGCTCGATTCTCAGCCAGTGCATGGAATGCCCCCGGCCGCAGTGATCCTTGCCAACGGTTGGGATGTTGTTTTCGGCATAGCAGGCCGTGACACAGGAGCCGCAGCCGGTGCATTTATTGAGATCGATAGTCAGACCCCACATATAGGGTTCGTTTTCATAATAATCGCGCTTGCGCAGACGCGACCAGTTTTCGAGCATACGTTTTAGCGGCATGACTTAGCTCTCCTCTTCATTGCGATTGAATTGTCGTGCCGTGACCGTCTTGACAATTTCTCTTCCGGCCTGGGTGCTGGTACTGCTCTCAAGGACCAGATCGCCATGGGCCAGTGTCACGATTGGGCCACGTTTCGCGATTTTGCTGATACTGACCCGGGTTGCAAACATTGCCAGTTCGCCGGTCCTGTGGTCATACCTGGGATCCAGTATCTGTAAAGGGTTTACACCGCGACCTTTGGCATAACGTCCATATTCCTTGTGACCTTGTCCCAGAGGTATGGCCACAGCTTCTGGATGTATACCGGGAAATACGACCACCTTGACGTCGAGTGAACCTTGTGAGCTGCTTACCCTGGCGACATCACCTGTTTTAAGCCGCAGTTTCCCGGCCGTTTTGGGATGGATTTCCATCCAGGAATCCCAGACCACTTCGGTCAATTGGTCGGGTAATTCCTGCAACCAGGGTAGATTGGCATGTCGTCCGTCCCACAATCCCAGACGCGCAGTGGGTAGCAGGGTATAGGGATGTTCGCTGTCCTCAGGGGGTGTGGTTGGCATGGTCATAGTGTCAGGGACAGTAACTTCAATAGCCGTGGCCGCTTCAGTATGAAGTTGAATCAAACCATTAGACAGTACACCCTGGCTGTAAACTTCTTCTTCAGTCTGGCCGACATTTTTTGGTTTTGGTGGATTGGCAACCATACTGCGCAAGTTCCATACCGCTTCACGGATATACTCCCCATAGTCATTCCAGCGCTTGAAATTTTCGTCATGACGTTGGATTAATGTCAGTAAGATGTCCCCCATTGAGCGGCTGCCCTTGTTGCCAAAAACCGGGGACATTACGGCTTGTTGCAAATTCAGTTGATCATCAACGGCGGCATAGGCAGGCATGCTGGTATTCCAGTCTTCCAGATAGGAGTGCACCGGTATGATGATATCGGCACGCATGGTGGTCTCATCAGGAAATCTGGAAAAGGCAACATGGAAGGATTTTTGCAATGTTTCCTCCAGTTGCATGAATTGTGGAGCCTGATACACCGGATTGGTGTCATGGGTAATGACGGTATCAATCTGTTTCGATGCAATACTGTCCCTGAATTTGATCAACTCTTTCCAGCTGCCGTGTCGTGGGCTGAGCTGTGGGAAAGTATCGACAGTACGTGGCCTGATGGTTTTACCGATATTGCCGAGGATATGATTGAGCAAGTTGGCTGCGAAGGCAGTTTCATAGCCATTTTCACCTCCTTCGGCACTGGCTCCGGAAAGGATGAGACTGGGGCTCTTGCTTAACAGCAGCTGAGCCAGTTTATGGATTTTACGGGAATCGACCCCGGTCACCCGGGTCGCTTCTGTAATGTCAATATTAGCCAGTGTCAGTACCAGTGAATTAGACAGTTCTGGCAAGGTATCGAGATCATTGACGATAATGCTGGCCAGTGCCATGGCCAGCATGGCCTCGCTACCGGGCCGGATGGCCATCCAGCGATCTGCATTGGCACCGGTCAGGGTCATTTTTGGCTCAACCTGTATCAGGGTACCACGCGGGGCGTTGCGGAAGAGGGCGTATTCTCTGGCAAAATGCACTGGTGATTGCCATGTACCAAGAAAATCCGCGCCAAATGATAAAATGAGTTCGGCTCGCTTGAAGCTGTAGCGTGGTGGTGAATAGCCAAACATGTCCTTATTGACGGTGTGGCCGACGGCCGGTGTCAGGGCATCAAAGACGAACAGGTTATCTGTCGATCCTGTGGCATTCAAAAATGATTCAATAAGAACTTTCTGGTGACCACTGACTGCGCCATTTAACCAGGCAATATGATTCGATTGTTGGCGGCCAAAGCGTTTGGTCAGCGTATCCATTAACTCTTCCCAGGATACACTCACCAGCCGACCATCTTTGCGTACCATGGGTTTGGTCAGACGATCCGGGTTGTAGTGACCCTGTAAACCAGCTTGCCCCATGGCGCAAAGCTTTCCTTCATTGACAGGGGATGCAGGATTGCCCTCCAGCTTCAGAACCCGCCCTTCACGAATCCGGGCATGAATACCACAACCGGCCGGGCACTGGCGACAGGTGGTGGCAAAATACATCTCCACACCAGGACGGGAATAATCTACAGGATCCACCCCAGGCAGAACCTTTTCCTTGCGCACTTCGATATCGACAGCATTGATGACGTCGGTGTCACCACAGCCGCTCAGCAGAATACTACTGCCGGCGCCACCTAGACCCATGGCTCTGAGAAAGGCGCGACGGCTCCATGTTGTACTCGATTTATTCTGATGCACTGTTGTTCCTCACTGGATACTGTGGCAGATTTAGATGTGGCATTGCCAGCAATCGTGCGGCGCACTGACCAGGTGGTCTCTCAAATTGACCGGTAGCTTGTCGGCCATCTTCTGTATTTCTGATTGCTTCATGGTTTGCGGGTTTTCTGTGTTGAGCACGGCGGGTTGGGGGAATGGT
>CAZTLH010000022.1:0-13784 GCA_964614335.1 uncultured Gammaproteobacteria bacterium | reverse complement strand
GAACAACGCGGTCTCACCGTCATAACTATAGACCGGATCAGTGAATTTGTCGGCCGTATACACCACCTGATTGATGTTTACCTGCGCCGGCGTGTGCGTCGTGAGGAGCTGGTCGAGTTTCTGCGGAATATGGGCATCATGCTTCGCAGTGGCGTACCCATTCAGACTACATTGGAGGATGCCACAGCGCATTCGGAAAACCGGTTTCTGATCAGGGTGGCCGAAGATGTTCGTTTGGGAATCGAAGCGGGTTTGCACTTTGCAGACGCTGCCGACCAGCACCGGGATATCTTTCCCGACACTGTGCGTCATTTGATCAGGATCGGAGAGGAAACAGGCAATCTGGACCGGACCCTGATGGATGCTGCCGATCATCTGGATCGAATGCATCAAATCAACACCGACACCAAAAAAAGCCTGATTTACCCCGGATTCGTGTTTGCGGGTTTGCTTGGCACCACCGTGTTCTGGGTTTACTACGTTATACCGAGTGTGGCTGACCTGTTCCGGAATATGAATGTCAAGTTGCCCGAGATTACATTGTTTGTCCTGTCTGCGGTGCAATATCTGGAACAGAATCTTTTGTTTATTGTCACGTTGCTGGGGGCGATCATTCTGATTATATTTCTTTGTGTTAATTTTGTTCCCTGGGTAAGACTAAGATTTCACCGCTTGCTGATGGTGATGCCAATCACCGGCAAGATTGTACGCGCCTCCAATCTGGCTTTTATTGCAGAATACTTCAGCCTGTTTACCTCATCTGGCGTAGATATCCTGCGTAGTCTGGAAATCCTGCAGCAGTCCATTACCAACGAAGTTTACCGACAAAAGATTACGTCGATACGGGAAGGGCTAATACGGGGCAATACCCTCACAGAGGAATTCGGGCGTAGTAATGTATTCCCCAGCTTTGTCGTCCGCATGATCAATGTTGGTGAACTCAGCGGTAATCTGGCCGAGCAATTGCAATATGTTGCGACCGATTACCGGCGACGATTGAATGATATAGTTGAACGTATAGCAGAAATCATGAAGCCGGTGGCAATCCTGATCGTTGGGGCATTTTTTGTCTTTATCGTCATCGCCCTGTTTTTACCCATCTACTATCTGGTGGGACAAATCAGCACACGTGGTGCTTTCTGACCACGTCCGGGAATGATGGAGCCATGAACAAAACCGCTCAATACGTAACGCTGCTGCTAGTTGTAATGCTATTGCCGGTAACCGGCCAAACCGCAGAACAGTTCACCGTAAATACAGCCGACCAACGTATAAAAATAATGCCGGGCCAAAGCCCGCTGACCTGGGAACAGGCGGCGCTACGTGATTCCAAAGCCCGCCAGCAGTGGTTGCTCAGAGAGCTGGATGCCACACGATTGTTATTGACTCAACCCCGGCTCAAGGTACCGTCACAAACCTCTGCAGAAGACAACAAGGCTTTGCTAAAGAATATCGATCAGGCACAACAACAGCTTGTCATCGCCAAAAAAGGCCTGGTCGGGATCTCTGGCGGACAAGGATTGGGTGACTTGTTGCACAGATTGCTCCATCTCGCGCGTGCCCAATTGCTTGGAGAGAAACCCACGGCCAGGCCCGCAGAACAATCCAGACTGCTGGCATCAACCCAGAGGGATCTCGATGCAGCCAGAAAGAGTGTGAAATCTTTCCCGGACAAGACCGCTTCCAACGCATTGTTACAGCGACTTGATAGTGCTCAGGAGCAATTGAATAAAGTAAAAAGGCAAGTCAATGCAAAAACGAATATAGCCCAATGATCTGCGGCTTTGGCACATAACCCCAGAGTGGGGTGTGGATGCCATAGCACAACGGGATTCAATGCAGTGTGAGAGCTTGGTCTACCGTCGAAATCAAATGCCAATTGGAGAGTCATATCAAGATGAAACGTAGGATATCCAGACAATGGTTAAGCATCGCCCTATTGGCATTAGTGACGAATGCAGCTATTTCCGGGGAAGTTGCAAAAGATATTTTATCCTCTGCTAACAACAACCTGGCGAATCAGAGTGTACGAATCGTGCCTGCTGCTCAACCGCCACATATTGATCCAGCACTGTATGAAAACTTGCTCAAGCAAATTGACGAGGCGCAACAAAAGCTGACTGCTGCCCGTGCTGGGCTGGCAGGTTCGTCACAAGCCCAGAGTCTCGACCTCGCGCAACAACTGCTGAGTATGGCGCGATTGCGGCTGAGTATGCAGCCTTCGGCCGAAAAAGGATTGTCGCCTGCGCAAATTTCAGTCGCCATGACTGCCGCACAGCAACAAATAAATCGTCTCAGAGAACTGGCTACCAAGTTACCCAATGCCAAATTATTGCTGGAACAATTGGACCAAAGTCAGCAGCGGCTAGATCGCTCAAAGGCATTACCATTGGCAGCCCTTTCCGCAAATGATTCTGGTGAACTTACAAAAGAACAGATCACAAAATTATACGAGCAAGCTCAGCTAAGGCTCAACGAGGCGCGGGCAAAAGCTGTCACTTTACAGAATTCAGCAGAGTTGTTAAGAAAACTGGATGCGGCACAGAAACGACTGGACCAAGCACGCGCTGGCATCAGCCTACAGTCAAGCGTACCGGCGAATTGACCTCAATGACTGTTGCAGATCGTACAGCGTACAGAGGTTATTACCTGGATCACCAACAAGGATTCACACTGCTGGAACTGGCTGTGGTTCTGGTCATTATTGGTTTGTTGTATACGGTCTGGAGCTACACCTTGCCCGGCTTGAATGAGGAAGCTATGCGTGGAAAAACCAGGGCCATTATGGAGGAAACCCAGCAGTCTCTGCTCGCCTTCGCTCGAACCAATAATCGCTTGCCATGCCCAGATACCAGCACACCACCGGATGGCCATGAAGGTGGCGCCAGCGGGTGTCTGCCGGCCGACGTGGTGGGGCAGATTCCCTACGAAACCCTGCTGTTATCATCGCCGGTACAGGATGCATACCACGCGCCAATCACTTATGCATTGTATCGACATGGCATTGCTGACCTGGGCAAGATCATAAATCGTATCGATAGTATGGATGACGTCGATGCTGCGAATAATGTAACCCACACAAAAAATATCTGTGATTTCTGTGAGGCGTTGCGCAACGGCAATGTGACGGCCGGCAATGGCTTCGCATCAACCTCCACACAGATCACCACCGGTGGATGTAGCAGTGGGGCGGTACTGAACCAGGCCTATGTCTTGTCCAGCTCCGGCCTGGAAGATGCCGATGGAGTCAACGCTTTATTTGATGGCGACAATGCCACTGCACCGGCAAGCTGTTTCGCCTCAACTCAGCAGGGCCGAAGTGCGGCCTATGACGACCAGGTGACTTCGGTCAGTTTTGGCTCTCTGATGGGGCAACTGTGCCATACGCCTGTTTGCCTTGGCCCGAATCCCGCGCTTCCGTAACTCGATGATGACTGATCACTATCAACCGCTGCTCTATCACAGCGCATGCCCCGGTCAACGGGGGTTTACACTGATCGAGTTGGTTGTAGTGTTGGTGGTCCTGGGCTTGCTGGCGCTATTTGCGGTTGAACTGATACCGAAACTTACTGACCGGATCCGACTCGATCAGACCGTGGTCAGTCTGGAGCAGGCAAAGGAGGCGGTCACTGGTTTCGTCCTGGCCAACAATCGCTTGCCGTGTCCGGACACTAACAATAATGGATTGGAAGGTGGCGGCGCTAGTGGTGTCTGTGCTGCGACCGATCGGGTCGGTGTGCTGCCATTTCGTTCCATGGGCCTGCCCGGACCGGCACTGGACCGGTCTCGGTTACCGTTACGGTACGGTGTGTATCGTAATGCTGGCGTCAGCGCCGACCTGGCCACACTGACCGAACTGTTCGAACCGGCATTGCCGGATGAACTCACTATCACACCCGGCACAGTCACTGGTTGCAACCAGACATTGGCCACGCCCGTTGTGCGTATTGCTTACAGTAATCCTCCGCTCATCACATTGAAGATAACCCCGGTCAGTGGCAGTTTTCAGGCCGACGAATTTCTTGGTTTTGTCAACATTGGATTTACCGGTTTGACTAGTGTGACTCCACCTGCTCCCTCGTCCCCAGTGGCAGTTCCCTTCGATTTATTCCATTCTGACTCTACCGGCTTTGCGAATTGTCCGTGTGGAATCACGGTGTCCCCTAACTCCTGTAGCGTATGCACCGGTTTTAGCGTGGGACGTCCTGTTACCTCGGATCCTTCAGACGACGAGCCATCTATGGTGATAAAGGTAGGCTCAGGTTCAAGTCTAGTGGGGTATCCTGGGGGGAATTTTCAAGTGGGTGACACGCTGAGTGAGCTGTATACGGCTCCCAATCCGAACTACATTACTCCACCGCGAGTTGTAACAAACACGAACCCACCTCCTGCAACTGTCACCACCACTAAGTTGCTTACGGGTGTCACTGCCACCATCAGTTCGGTTGTCAACAAGTCTGCGCACATCATATCAGTCAGTGGTCCATTTTCAAGCCCCCCGGATACTCTAGTCATCGATTTGCCCCCACAAACACCATTTGCTGCCCCCGAGACGGTATACGGAGCGACTTCACACGCCATCGGCACTGTGGTCTCGCAAACAACGCTGCAAACCACATTCGATGATACTACCCCTGAATCGGTTACCGGTTCCGGCGGTGGATCTGCCACTATTGACGCGGGTTCCGACACGGGACGAAGTTTCACCGTCAGCGGTGGGGTCACCGGCAGTATTGTTCCAGGAAATACCATTACCGGCAGCATTAGCGGTACCCAGGCCACCGTTGTGGCAGTCAGCAGCGATTCAAGCAGCACACCGGTGATTATACCTGGATCAATAGCCTTTACCCCCACGCACTCCAATCAAACCAACGAACTCGATTTCTGTCGTAGTCTGCACAATGCCATTGCCGCCGCCGGCGACACCGGATCCACAAATTTTGTACACACGGTGAATCAAGACCACGTCACGAGTAACCCTGCCTACCTGCTGGTCAGCGGTGGGGTGGTGGATGCCAGTGGGGATGGTTTGCATGGCTCATTTGATCAGCGCAATCAGAAAACACCATTGTTACTCGATTTCGAATCACCCGCGAGAAAACGAAACGACGCTGCTGTCAGTGGCGTAGTTTATGATGACATCGTGGCAAGCGTGCCGATGAAGGGGCTGGCGAGCAGCCTCTCCTGCGCGCGCAACACTGCTGCAGTCAATGCCTTGGCGGTGGACGCCACCGCTTTGCGTAACCTCGCCGAAGTTTCATTTGATCTCAACGAGCAGGCCCTGAACATGATTTCCGTATCTTTTCGCCAGCTCGAGCAAGCCAAGGTCAATCGGGACATTGCGGCGGTTCAACTGGTTCTGGAGGCTGTCAGCATTGCTATTGAGGTCTATGTGCTCCTGGAATACCCTGAGGGATTTGTGGCTACAGCGGTTATTATAGCTGCCGACTTGGCAAGCCTTGCTGCGGTAATAGGCGAATTGGTGGCTGCCGTCGAGGCTGTGACTGCGGCTGAAGGCACCTATGCCAGCGCCTGCACCAGTCAGCTTGGCACTGCGAGTAACTTAAACAATGCCATACCGGCTGCTGCGACTGCGCGGAAATTGGGTCTGCGTGGTGATGCCTGGGGCGGTGTGCAGTGATGCGGGGCAAAATGAGACGAGAAGGAGGGGTCGCCTTGATAGAGTTGTCGGTGATCCTGGTGATCATCGGGTTGTTGATCACGGTGGCGGTGGCAGTGCTACCGGTATTGACCGAGCGAAATCGACTGGATAAAACCAGTGATGTGACCATCAATATTGTCAGGAAAGCGCTGGTCAGTTTTGTCGCCAACAACGGCCGCCTGCCGTGCGCCGATACCAGTGCGATCCCTAACGGGCTTGAGGGCAGTGGTGCCGGTTCGTCCTGCGCTGCAGCACCGGCGGATTCAGTGGGGAGGGTGCCGTTCCGGGTTCTGGGCCTGCCTGATTCGAGTCTGGACGAGGGGCATCTCCCGCTGCGTTATGCTGTCTACCGGAATCTGAATACTGCGGTGGCTGCAGACTCATCGCTTAATGCTGATCTGGCTGCGTTGACCAATCGTTTTATCCCGGTATTGCCAGGGAATCCGGCCACCGCAGATTTTCCCGTCGTCGCCGGTTCGCCGCCGACCATTGCATCGGAGGGGCCGCCGAATCTCATCAGCGAAGGCCTTAACCTGACTCGCAAGATGCCAAACAATAAAAACGATCTGGACTTTTGCCTGGCGTTGCGTAATGCAAAGGCGGCTACCGCTAACACTGATTTTGTTCACACCCTGGATCTGGGCGGTGTGGCGCCGGCCTTTAATGTCGCCTTCGTACTGGCCAGCGGTGGTGTTGAAGACGCTGACGGTGATGCGTCGGACCTGGCATTTGATGGGGTTAATGAGGGCGCAACTGGGGTGAACTTTGAGTCGCCGGCGCGGCGGAGAAATGACAGTGCTGTGCCCACGCAAGCCTATGACGATCTGATATACGCTATGCCCTTCGATCTGCTGGAAAGCAAATTATCCTGCGCAGCTATCACCATCGGCGTTAACGCAGCAGCTAATATCGCCAATGCTGCGGCGCACACGGTGGTCCAGACCGAGGACACGTTGTGGCTCGCGGAGCGCAACACGGTAATGGATGATTTGTCTGTGACTCTGGCAGAACTTAGTCTAGCTGTGTCGATTTTTCAGGAAGTTACCATCATAGCCGATGGTATAATGGCTGGTTTCAACACTGCTTGTCCTCCGACGGCAAGCGATGCCGCAGCCGTTGGACCCATTGTCGCGGCAGGTGTCGCTGGCCTAGGCGCTGTCATTCTTGCAGGGGTCGCTCTGGATGCAGCCAACAACACGCTGACGTTAAACGATGATGTATTGCTGCTGGCGTTGAATGCTGCCCTTATCAGTAACGCTATCGCGGCACGTATCTGTATCGATGCCGAAAATGCCGATCAGCGCGGTGGCCAGGCAAACAGCCCGGCAACCCCTGCCAGCCCACCAGACCGGCCATAGTCATGCTATTGATACCGACCATTCGAAAACAACATGGTTTTGCCCTGCTGGCTCTTTCCATTTGGATGATCGTGTTGGGATTGGCCGTCGTGATCACATTGGCGCTGTTGCCCAATCGGTCGGACCAGCGTCGAATTGACAACACAATCTTGACCATAGGTGATGCGCAGGACGTAATTTTGAGCTTCGCGGTGAAGAATAGCCGGCTGCCGGTACCGGATTCAAGTCATAACGGATTGGAGAATACCGCAGCGGTCAGCGGCGCATTACCCTACCGTACCATGGGCTTGCCGGTTGCGGTACTTGACCAGGCCGGTATTCCGTTACGTTATACCCCGTATCGCAATTCGGCTGCCACGGTTGATCTCGGGGTAGCTTCCCCCTTGTATGCCCCAGCTTTGCCAGATCTTTCGGGTTTGCAAGGCTCTCTGATTTCCATTGCTCACTACACAGTTAATGTGTGTACCGCTGAGGCCAAGGTATCGCCGGTCAATTTGCTCGATTTCTGTACCGCGTTGAACAATGCCATCGCCGCCAGCACACCAGCTGTGGTGACGTCTGTAAATACCGGCCCGGATCATGCCAATGTGGCTTACGTAGTTCTGAGCGGCGGTCTCGAAAATGCTGACGGTCAAGCCCTCGACCGATCGCTCGATGGAGTGAATGCTGATGGGGATGTTAGTTATGAGGATCCGGCACGTGGCCGTGGCACGGGTTATGATGATATTGTCCGTGCCACACGCTTCTCTACCCTTCAGCGACAGCTATCCTGTACGGCACTCGTGGGCTCTGTAGATCTGCTGGCGGCGGCGGCGCAAGGCTCGAAGGTGGTGATGGAAAACGCGCTGGCCGCCTATAATGATTCAGAAGTCCTGGTTGCGATGTACGCCGTGGCGATATTGATCGACGCCATCTCTGTGGCCCAGAATATTGGAGAGATCATCGGCATAGGTGCGGATATAGGAAAATCAGGGGGTGGTTGTGCCTCGCTTGTTTTATCTCCGGTTTGCTGTCCGGCCCTTGCTGCCGAAGTTGCAGGCATCGTAGTTCATTCGGTGACAGCAGCCGTAGAATTAGCCAAGGTCGCAGTTGATATTGCAGCGGAGGTTGAAGCAGTGACAAACCGTGACTTGTTTAAGGAGAAAATAGTCCCGGGTGCTAATGCGCACCTGTGTAGTGTCATCGCAGAAACCACTGCGGCCGATGACAGAGGCGGTCTGGCACCAACAGACGTACCCTGATCTATACGATCATTGGCTCTGCCGTGTCATGCTGGGTTAGCAGCAGGGCTTGCTGGGTGGAGGGATGGGCCGAAAGCTGGTAACCAACTGGGCTAACGGAGTTACAGTAAATTCTCTGCCTCGGGGCTGCTTTCCCGGGCTGCCTTGAGGGCATCGTCAGCACCGGCAGGGGCAATTTCCAGCACCCGGTTGCCGGAAATGATAATCGCGATGGCGCCCAGGGGGGCGGTCAGCAGGATGCTCAGGACGGCGGCGGCCAGGATGACATCGCCAGCCGCGGTTGGCATACCGGCCAGTGCCATGGCCGCCAGTGGTGCCGCTCCGATTGCAGCTTGTACCGTGGCTTTTGGCAGATAGGAGATCACCACAAACCAGCGTTCTCCACGATTCAGATTGCTGCCGAGAAGACACAGCCAGGTGCCGATACTGCGGCCTACCAGACCGAGCATGATGAGCAATGTGCCGGCCAGACCGGTGGCCAGCGCGACATGGATATTGACCTGGGCACCAACCAGGGCGAACAACAGGATTTCGGCGAATACCCAGATCTTGCTGAATTTGGAAGACAGGGCGTGGGCGGCATGTTCATGTTTTTCCAGAATAATAAAACCGATCGCCATCACCGCCAGCAAAGAGGCAAAGGGCAGGTAATTTTCCATCACGTGTTCCAGTCGGAACAACAAAATCGAGATCCCGAGCACGATCAGTGCCCGTTTAGTGTTTCTGGGATTAAAACGGTCGAACAATTTGTAGAGTACAAAACCGGCAGCCAGACCGGCGGCGATGCCCAGAACAATAGAGATGGGTATGCCGGCCAGTTTCCACAGAATATTGACCTGCTGACCGGTATAGAGGCTGATCAGAACGCTGTAGATGACGATCACAAAGACGTCATCGATCGAAGAGGCCGCCATTACCAGGGTGGGTATTCCTTTGCGCGCACCCATGCGTTTTTCGATGAACTGGATCATCAATGGCACCACTACGGCCGGTGATACCGCACCCAGGATCGAACCCAGGATGGCAGATTCCATATAACTCAATGGCAACAGATGAGGGCCGATCAGGGTGATTGTTATGCCTTCGAATATGGCCGGGATGCCGGATAACAGGAACACCATTTTGCCGACCTGATTGAGGACCTTGCGGCTTAATTCCAGGCCGGCACGCAACAAAATGACAATCAGTGCGATCAGACGCAGATCCGCCGAGATGGCCATTAAATCCGGATTTAACAGGTTCAGAACATAGGGCCCAAATACGACACCAGTTGCGAGCATGCCGATCAGACCCGGTAGTTTGACACGTCGGAATAACCAGTCTACTAGCAGACAGACAATTACCAGTTCAGCGATACCAACAGCCATTTGTTTTTTCCTCGATTATAGATGAATGCGTATTAACAAAACATCGACAGCGCCACTACCACCCTGTCGTTCTGTGGGTGTAGCGTAGGCCAGTACGGCGCTGCAACCTTGTAACCAGCTTCGTGTAGTCATACGCAATACTGCCGTCCCAGCTGTGGAACCTTTGCCCTTGCCGTGAATAATACGAATCCGGCGCAGATTGCGTACCAGGCAGTCGCTGATAAATTTGTGTAACTGATCTTCCGCCTGGACCTGGGTGCAACCATGCAAGTCAAGTTCTGCCTGTATCGGTAACTGACCACGGTGAAGTTTTTGTAATCGCTGTAACTGCACCCCGGCGCGACGAAACTGTTCGAGATCATCAATCACCGGCCGGCTTGTTGTGAACAATCGTTTTGCCACAGTCCGGGTGTCTTGGTTCCTCCTGCTGACAGTTGTGGCCGGGCTCGAAAGCGGTTTGCGATTATCCGCCTTCAGTGGTCGCACATTATCAACAGCAGCGCGAAACAAAGCCTTGTCCTTTTCGTCTTGCAAGGGGGTAATCAGGGCTTTTGCAGTGTCAATGCCGCCAGAAAACGTTCGGCATCGAGCGCTGCCATACAACCGCTACCGGCTGAAGTCACGGCCTGACGGTAGATGGAGTCCATAACATCGCCGGCGGCAAATACCCCCGGCACACTGGTGGCCGTGATATCACCTTGTTGTCCTCCATGTGTGGCCAGATAACCACCATGCATCTTTAACTGGTCAGTAAAAATACCGGTATTGGGGGCATGGCCGATGGCAATAAACACCCCGTCAAGACCGAGATCCTGGACCTCACCTGTTTTTACCTGTTTGACACGCATCCCGGTAACACCGCTGTTATCACCGAGTACTTCTTCAAGAATGTGATCCCAAAGTACGGTGATATTGCCATCCGGTCCTGTTTTGGCCATTAATTCGTCAATCAGAATGGCTTCGGCCCGCAAGCTGTCACGACGGTGGACCAGGGTGACGTGAGAGGCAATATTCGATAAATACAAGGCTTCTTCGACGGCTGTATTACCGCCACCGATGACAGCGACCGGCTTTTGGCGGTAGAAGAAGCCATCGCAGGTGGCGCAGGCAGAAACCCCTCGACCTTTGTAGGTTTCTTCGGATTCCAGCCCCAGGTATTTTGCCGTCGCCCCGGTGGCAATGATCAGGGCGTCGCAACTATAGATCTGACCACTGTCGCCCGTGAGAAGAAATGGCTTGTTGCCAAGTTCGACTTCGGTGATGGTATCGAAAATGATTTTGGTTTCAAATCGCTCGGCATGTTTGAGCATGCGGCTCATTAAGTCCGGGCCTTGCACACCATCGGCATCACCGGGCCAGTTGTCGACATCCGTGGTGGTGGTCAATTGACCACCCTGTTCGAGACCAGTAATCAGCAGCGGTGCTAGATTGGCTCGGGCGGCATAAATAGCGGCCGTATAACCGGCCGGGCCTGAGCCAAGAATCAACAGGCGCACGTGTTTGGGCATAGGAGTTACCTTGTAGTTATGTTGATCGGATTCGCTTTAATTGCGCTGAACGGTTGTGGGGCTTTGGGGTACAATTCGGGATGGAATTGTAATGGATCTCGCGATCCGGAGCAAAGGCTCTATGTTCCTGGCGGGAGCTCTTGAACGGATCTCAGGCGTGTCTGCTGACGGTGCGCGGAGAAAATTGTGTGTTCTTGCTGATTTTTCCAGATCACTGCTGGTATTCCAGCAGATTTCAGGCCGGCGAGGTGTGTGTAAATTGTATTAGGGTCTGCAGGGTTATTTTCATTAGTGTAGTTGGTGGGTACAAACAGGAATTCAGGTTTGAGTCGTAAAGTATCAAAGCAAGGTGGTCGAACCGCCAGTTTAAATCTCGGTCATTTGGGGCGAGAAACAGTCATTCTTGTCGCAATTGGTATTGCGGTCTATCTGTTGCTGGCTTTATTGACTTATTCCCAGCATGACCGGAGTTTCTCAAGCACCGGTCGCACCACGACCAGTAGCAATTTTAGTGGGCCAATCGGTGCCTGGTTTGCAGACATCGCCTTTATGTTTGTTGGATCTTTTGCTTATCTCTTTCCGGTACTGGTGGTTGCCATGGGTTTGCTGATCTATCGTCGCAAGCCAAAGCAATGGTCGCTCAGCGAGCGTTTGCGGGTTGTGTTCGGTTTTGTCTTTATCTTCGCAGCCGGGAGTGGACTGGAGCATTTGCATTATGCCGCGCCGATTGCGGCGGCCTATGTGGCTGGTGGCATGCTGGGTGGTGCCGTTGGCGGCAGTTCTGCTGAGCTGTTTGGTTTTGTCGGCGCGAGTTTGTTGCTGGTGGTAGTATTTCTGGTGGGCGTCACGTGGTATACCCGCTTGTCCTGGTTCGTTGTCATGGATCGAATTGGTGCCGTGCTCTGTAACAGCTGTCTCCGGGTATTGGCCTGGTGGCAGCAAAGAAATGACCGAAAACTGGGAACAGAAATTCGTCAGCAACGTGAGCAGACTGTTAAACAATATCGTCACAAACAGCAAAGCAAACTACCACCCCGGATAGAACCGAGAATACAGCAACCCGAAAGTCCCCAGCCACCAGTGCATAACCAGGTCAGTCTGTTCGAACAGGCTCCGGTGGCCGACACCTTGCCATCGTTGTCACTGCTCGAAAAACCCGAAACCAAAACCGCAGGCTATTCACACCAGACGCTGGAAAAAATTTCCCTATTACTGGAAAAAAAGCTCAACGATTTCAATATTGTGGTGGATGTGGTGGCGGTCCATCCCGGGCCGGTAATCACCCGCTTTGAAGTCGAACCTGCACCCGGGATCAAGGCCAGTCAAATCACGACACTGTCAAAGGATCTGGCACGAGCCTTGTCGATGGTCAGTGTCAGGGTGGTTGAGAATATCCCGGGAAAAACAACCATTGGTATCGAATTGCCGAATGAGCACAGGGAAGTTGTTCGTCTGGTCGAAGGCCTGACTTCACCGGAATATGAGCGTTCTTCTAGTCCTCTGACCCTGGTGCTGGGAAAAGACATCAGTGGCGAGACCATCATTGCCGATCTGGCCAAGATGCCACATTTACTGATCGCCGGGACCACCGGATCAGGTAAATCGGTGTGTATTAATGCCTTGATTTTAAGTCTGTTATACAAGTCGACACCCAGTACGGTGCGACTGATCATGATTGACCCGAAAATGCTGGAACTATCAGTGTATGAGGACATACCGCATCTTTTGGCTCCGGTTGTAACCGACATGCAACAGGCGTCGAATGCCCTGCGTTGGTGTATTGTGGAAATGGAACGGCGTTATCGTCTGATGTCATCGCAGGGGGTCCGTAATCTTGGTGGCTACAACCGCAAAATCCGCACTGCCGGGAAAGCAGGACAACAAATTCCGGATCCTCTGGCCAGTGGTGACGGCGAGCCCGTGTATCTGGAAGAATTGCCCTGTATTGTAGTTATTATCGATGAGCTTGCCGACTTGATGATGGTTGTCGGTAAAAAGGTCGAGGAACTGATCACCCGGATTGCCCAACGGGCGCGGGCAGCGGGTATTCATCTGGTTCTGGCGACCCAGCGGCCTTCAGTAGATGTTATCACCGGTCTGCTTAAAGCGAATATTCCGACCAGAATCTCGTTTCAGGTCTCTTCACGTGTGGATTCACGAACGATCCTGGATCAAATGGGCGCAGAACAGTTACTTGGGCTTGGTGATATGCTATATATCCCGCCCAATAGCAGTGTTCCGGAACGGATTCATGGCTCCTTTGTATCTGATCAGGAGGTCAATGATGTCGCAACATTTTTGAAAAAGACCTCGCCGCCACAATATGTCGATGCGGTTTTGGACGGCATGCCAGAAGAGTCCTCGGCGGAAGCCTTTGCCAATGAGAGTTCAGCAGAGGATGATCCATTGTATGATCGGGCTGTGGCTTTTGTTACCCAAACCCGGAGAGCTTCAATTTCCGCTGTTCAGCGGCAATTACGGGTTGGTTATAATCGTGCGGCCAGAATGATTGAAACCATGGAAAACACCGGTGTTGTCGGCCCGCTTGAAAGTAATGGGCGACGTAATGTACTGGCACCACCACCAGCAGAATGATCAAGCTGCAATATCTGAAAACGTTTGGACTAATTTCTTTAGTAGTATAGATA
>CAZTLH010000021.1:0-13903 GCA_964614335.1 uncultured Gammaproteobacteria bacterium | reverse complement strand
CCACTCCACAGCTTGACAAAGTAAACTGAACGCCAACAGTAAATTGGTACATTAGTGTATTTTGATGTACTAATTGAGACTCGAGTACAATAGCGTTTGCTTGTGTGCTGCTAACATGCAACAAACATTTCGATGAAGATAGAAATTCACACCCCAAAAGGAGGTTTGACATGGCTGATTTTGATCAAGAACTGGATGCCCGTGGCTTGAACTGTCCGTTACCAATTTTGCGTGCCAAGAAGGCACTGACTGGCATCGAAAGCACCCAGGTCCTTAAAATAATATCCACAGATCCGGGTTCGGTAAAGGACTTCGAGGCCTTTGCCAAGCAGACGGGCAATGAATTGCTCAGTTCTGCAACTGTCGGTGATGAATTTCATTTTTTTCTGAAAAAATCTTGATATAAAACCTATATATTACTGATATTACATAGTGATACGGGATCGACCTTGAAGCCAGGAGTCTACCATGTCTGAAAAGAAACTTGCCATCATCGCCACAAAAGGAACCCTTGATTGGGCCTACCCACCTTTCATTCTAGCCAGTACGGCGGCTGCCCTTGGCTATGATACGACGATTTTCTTTACCTTTTACGGGCTACAACTACTGAAGAAAAAACTGAATCTTCAGGTCAGCCCATTGGGTAATCCCGGGATGCCCATGCCGATGGGTATGGATAAATGGTTTCCGGTAATTGGAACTGCAATCCCTGGCATGCAAAGCATAATGACCAGCATGATGCGCAAGAAAATGAAAGATAAAGGTGTTGCCAGTGTCGATGAATTACGTTCTTTATGCGTCGAGGCTGAGGTCAGATTGATCGGATGTCAGATGACGATCGATCTTTTCGATATGAAAAAAGAGGACTTTATCGATGATATCGAACTCGGTGGTGCAGCGACCTTCTTCGAATTTGCCGGTGAAGCGGATGTGAGTCTTTTTATCTGATAGAACCGCATTTGATCACGACACCGTGCCCTGACCTGTTCAGGGCATTTTTTTGTCTGCGAATACGCTCTCTGTGCTCCCTCCTGCCAAATTTCCTGCTATTCTGGCCTTCTATTTACATTTGACTGAACCACCTTGCCATGCATAACAAATTTTATCTGAGTCGTTTGCTGACCTTTCTCAACGCATCACCCACACCGTTTCACGCTGTTGCCAATATGGCATCCACACTGCGAGAAGCCGGTTTTGAAGCCCTTGATGAGCGGGACCACTGGCAGCTCGAACCCCAGGGCCGTTACTATGTCATTCGCAATGATTCATCTATCCTGGCCTTTAGTCATCCAGACACCTTGTCTACGGCCGGTCTGCGTCTGCTGGGCGCCCACACCGATAGTCCTTGTTTGCGTCTCAAACCCAGACCCATTCAGCAGACAGAGAATTGTTTCATGGCCGCAGTTGAGGTCTATGGTGGAGCACTACTGAATCCCTGGTTCGATCGTGATTTATCGATCGCCGGGCGAGTCAGCTGGAGCGTATCTGGCAGTATTCAAAGTCAATTGGTTGATTTCAAAAAACCGGTCGCCTGTGTTCCGAGTCTGGCCATACACCTCGATCGCAAAGCCAATCAGCATCACAGCATTCATAACGAAAATGATCTGCGTCTGCTACTGCAGTTGCAGACAGATTCTGTATCGGCTACCGATCCAATCCGCCACGCCCTTGGTGAGCTGATACCCGCGCTGCAAGAATCCAATGCCTGTGATTACGAACTGTCCTGTTATGATTCGCAACCTGCGGCCATCACCGGTCTACAGGAAGAGTTCGTATCCAGTGCCCGACTGGACAATCTACTGAGCTGTTATGTAGCAACGACTACCCTGGCCGAATCCCAAAGTGCTTACCCGGCACTGATGATTTGTACCGACCATGAGGAAGTGGGCAGTGTGTCCGCCGTCGGTGCCGCCGGCAGCTTTCTCCAGGATATTCTGCAACGCCTGCTCCCGGACCCTGAAGAACGACAACGTTGTCTGCGTCGTTCGTTGCTCCTGTCAGCTGACAACTCGCATGCGGTACATCCGAACTTTGCCAATCGTCATGACGGTCTGCATTTACCACGGCTCAACGGCGGCCCGGTTCTGAAAACCAACACCAGTCAACGCTATGCCAGCAACAGCCGGGGTGCAGCACTGTTTCGTGAACTGTGTCGGCAACAACAAGTGCCGGTGCAAAACTTCGTCAGCCGCTCCGACCTGGCCTGCGGCAGCACCATCGGCCCCATCACTGCAGCGGAAACCGGTATCGACACCGTCGATGTCGGAATTGCCCAACTGGCCATGCATTCAATTCGTGAAATCTGTGGTGCAACCGACCCGTTGCGTCTGCATCAAGTTTTCAAAGCCTTCCTGGCAACGGAACAGGTAAACTGATACTCCATCAACCTGTCAAACATAAAGGAACACCCAAGCATGACCTTCGGCAGTGATAACGAAACCGGCATCGCACCGGAAATACTGGCCGCAATCACCGCAGCCAACACCGGCACGGTCCAACCTTATGGCGAAGATGCCCTGACTCTGGGTCTGACGGAGAAAATCAGCGCTATTTTTGAAACTGAAGCCACCGTATTTCTGGTGGCAACCGGCACCGCAGCCAATGCGCTGGCATTGTCCTGTTTAACCCCTCCCTATGGCGGCATCTATTGCCACCAGCTGGCCCATATCATGCGCGCCGAATGTGCGGCACCGGAGTTTTATGCCGGTGGTGCGCGGCTGTTACCACTGCCGGGCAGCCAGGGTAAATTGCAGGCTGAGACGATCAAGGGTGCACTGGGAAATAATCGGACGAGTGTTCACAACGTCCCGGCTGCCGCCATCAGTCTGACCCAGGCCAGTGAAATTGGCACACTTTATCAACCCGCAGAAATTCGCGACATCGCCGATCTGGCCCACACAGCCGGTCTGTCCGTACACATGGACGGCACCCGTTTTGCAAATGCACTGGCCAGTCTCGACTGCAGTCCCGCAGATTGTTCCTGGCGTTGCGGTGTGGATGTACTCTGTCTGGGAGCGAGTAAAAACGGCGCCCTGGCTGCGGAAGCCGTTATATTCTTCAAACCTGAATTGGCGGAAAGCTTTGCCTGGCGGCGTAAACGTGGCGGTCATCTGTACTCCAAAATGCGTTTTGTTGCAGCTCAGCTCGATGCCTATCTGGATCGAAATCACTGGTTGAACTATGCCCGCCATGCCAATGCCATGGCCCGGGAACTGACCACATCACTCCTGAGTATACCTTCGGTAGAATTGGCCTATGCTGTGGAAGCCAACGAAGTCTTTGCCGACATGCCAACTCCTTTATTCGAAGCCGCAGTCGCAGGCGGCTTCCCGCTACATGCCACACCACTGGACGGAAATCGTCGACGGGTTCGACTGGTCTGCGCTTTTAATACCCGATCACAAGATATTTCCGGGTTAATACAAATCCTGCAACAGGCCACAATTTAAAGAGGACATACGATGCAACTGGCGATGATAGGTTTGGGCCGTATGGGTGGCAACATGAGCCGGCGTCTTGTCGCGGCGGGTCATCAGTTGGTGGTCTATGACACCAACCCGGAGGCAGGCGAAATTTTATCTAATGAAATGGATGAAGTTACGCGTGCAACCAGTTATTTTAATATGATAAACAAACTGTCAAGACCACGTGTAATCTGGCTGATGGTACCACACCAATATGTTGATACCGTGATTGCCGAACTGTTGACAGCAGGTCTTCAGCGCGGTGATCTGATTGTTGATGGTGGCAACTCAAACTACCACGACGGTATAAAACGCGGCCAGACCCTGGCTGCCCAGGGCATGCTGTTTGCGGACTGCGGTACATCCGGGGGTGTCTGGGGCTTGAAAAATGGCTATTCCCTGATGATCGGTGGCAGCGATGAGGCCATCGCCCTGTTAACACCGGTTCTGACCAGCCTGGCATCGAATGAAGGCCAAGGCTGGGGACATGTGGGTCCGGTCGGGGCCGGACATTTTGTCAAAATGGTGCACAATGGCATCGAATACGGCATGATGGAAGCCTTTGCTGAAGGGTTTGAAGTACTGCACAACAAGGATGAATTTGGTCTGGATATGCAACAGATCGCAAAAATCTGGCAACATGGTTCCGTCGTCAGCTCCTGGTTACTCGATCTGATTGGTGATGCCCTCACCCGGGATCAGGATCTCGGATCACTATCGGACTGGATGGATGATTCCGGTGAAGGCCGCTGGACCGCACAGGAAGCGATCATCGAAGGCATTCCTACACCGGTACTGACCCTGGCCCTGCAAATGCGTTTCCGCAGTCGCCAGCACGACACTTTTGCCGGCAAGATCGTCAATGCGATGCGTGCGGGCTTTGGCGACCATACCATCAAGGCCGCTGATGAAACAGATAATGCGAAATGACCACACACTCCAGTTTCACCATCGGCGGTGAACAGCCCGAAGCGGCCGATATTGTCATCTTTGGCGCAACCGGCGATCTGACCCGTCGTAAATTGCTGCCTGCACTGGCCCATATGCAACGCTGGAATTTGCTTGGGCCTGATTCCCGCATATTGGGTGTCACAAGACGTCCATTCTCCCGGGCTAGTTGGCATGATTATGTGCATGAAAATCTGCTGCAGTTTTTTCCCGAAGCCATTCTGAATCCACATTCCTGGATTTCGATGAAAAAAAGTCTGCAGGTGATACAAGGTGATTTGACAGATCCGGTCTTGTATCAGGCACTGGGAGATTTCCTCAAGACCCGTAGCGGTCGCCAAAATGCCCTGTTCTATCTGGCAATACCACCGGAATACTACGAAGTTGTGGCCGAGCAACTGCATATGGCCGGTCTGACAGATGAAACCCGCGGCTTTCGTCGTATTGTGATTGAAAAACCCTTCGGTATTGATCTCGGTAGCGCGCAGGAACTCAATCAACGCTTGCAACAACATTTTTCCGAGTCACAGATTTATCGCATTGATCATTATCTGGGCAAAGAAGCGGTACAGAACCTGATGGTATTTCGTTTCGGCAACTCCGTTCTCGAACCCTTATGGAACCGGAATTATATCGACCATGTACAGATTTCTGTGGCCGAATCACTGGGACTGGGCACCCGCGCCGGCTATTACGAACATTCCGGCGCCTTAAAAGACATGATTCAAAGCCATTTGATTCAGGTCATGAGTCTGGTGGCCATGGAACCACCATTATCACTCCAAGCCGATGATGTACGAAACGAAAAAGTCAAGGTCATGCGTGCCATCCGTCGTTTGCATCCCGACGAGGTGTCACAGTACAGCGTTCGGGCACAATATGCTGCCGGTAACAGTGCTGGCGAAGCCGTCCCTGGCTATCGTGAAGAAACGGGGGCCAGCAGCCATTCGTTGACCGAGACCTTTGCTGCGGTCAAACTCTATGTCGACAACTGGCGCTGGCAAAATGTGCCATTTTTGCTGCGTACCGGCAAACGGTTACCACAACGGGTTTCAGAAATTTGCATCCGTTTTCGCTCCCCACCACAAACCCTGTTTCAGCTTGACCAAACATCAGTTAAAAATAATGAACTGATTTTCCGTCTACAACCTGATGAAGGCATGTTGCTGTCCATGACGGCCAAGCAACCTGGGCTGACAATGAATTTGCGTAGCATTCATCTGGACGCACCCTATGCCCTGTCCGGCGCGAGTATCCCGGATGCCTATGAAACCCTGCTACACGATGCCCTGCTGGGTGAAGCCAGTCTCTTTACCCGGGCCGACGGTGTCGAGGAATGCTGGCATATCATCGCCCCGATCATGCAGGCCTGGTCAGCGGAACAATCAATCAACACTTATCCGGCCGGTACCTTTGAAATCCCGGGTATGGAGACACTCATGGAGGATTGTGAAGGCAGCTGGCGCGACCTGTCCGATATTGAACATGCCTATTCACGTCTTCCCTGACCCGTCGCAACTGACAACAGCCGTAGTCAGGGAAATTATCAGGGAATGTGCCCGGGCCCAAGCTGAACGTGGTGTATTTCATCTTGCTCTGTCCGGTGGCAACACCCCACAGGCCAGCTATGCATTGCTGACAGAAGCTGCCATCGACTGGACCCGGGTACAGATCTGGTTTAGTGATGAACGCTGCCTGCCAGAAAATGACCCGCAGCGCAACGACACCATGGCCTGGCAGTATCTACTCCGGGAGGTGGCATTAACGTCGTCACAGATTTATTCCATACCCGCCCAGCTAGGACCAGAGTCCGCAGCAAAACGATACACAACGTTATTGAATAATGCACCGGTTATGGACCTGACTCTGCTCGGCATGGGCGAAGACGGCCATACTGCCAGTCTGTTTCCCGACAACCCTGCCTTGCTCGACGAGCATTTGGCGGTACCTGTCTTCAATGCCCCAAAATATCCGCCGGAACGGGTGTCCATGGGCTTTACGGCATTGAATCAGGCCCGACGAAGACTGATCATGGTCGCAGGAGTCAGCAAGCGTCCGGCGCTGCAACAAATCCAACAAGGCAACCCGCTACCCATCACCCGCTTAATCGAAAGTGACTGGTTCATCGACGCGGCAGCAAACGATCCGGATATCACCAACTAAAAGACATGACTTTGAATCAATATCTTGTTCTCGTTGCCCATACTCACCAACAGCAAGCGAATATTGTGATAATTTGATCAGAGTAGCTCCTGATGACACCATACTCCTACAATTCCAAGTCACCTCGCACAATGATCGAGACACGCAGTTTGTTGGCTGATGGGTATTGCTCCAGCCTAGAAAGTCTTCTCTTTCTGGTCTGAATAACGATACAATTCTGACCACATTGATCTGTATCGGAAAACAATGCGAATACTACTGATAGAAGATGACCGGGAAGCCGCCAACTACCTGATCAAGGGACTCAAACAAAGTGGTCACAACGTGGACCATGCGGCGGACGGCAAAAACGGATTGTTCATGGCCATTGAAATGCGTTATGAATTGATCATTCTTGACCGTATGTTGCCAGGATTTGATGGTTTGGCCATCCTCAAAACACTCCGCAACTCCGGTCAACAGACACCGGTTTTGATTCTTAGCGCCCTGGGTGAAGTCGAAGACCGGGTGACCGGATTACAGGCAGGGGGGGACGACTATCTGGTAAAACCTTATGCATTTTCGGAACTGCTGGCCCGTATCGAAGCCCTGACCCGACGGGTTGACCCCAAAATTGATCAAACGATCTTATATGAAGGTGATCTGGAGTTGAATCGTCTTTCACATAGGGTAAATCGGGATGGCAAACACATCGACTTGCAACCACGTGAATTTCGGCTGCTGGAATTCCTGATGCAGCGTGTCGGACAGGTCGTCACCCGCACTATGCTGCTGGAAGGCGTCTGGGACTATCATTTTGATCCCCAGACTAATGTCATCGATGTCCATATCAGTCGTTTACGAAACAAGATTGACAAAAACTTTGACTCGCCGCTGTTACATACCGTGCGTGGTGCAGGCTACCGGCTGCAGGCAGCAGACAAACCAGAATAACGTCATGGTCATCAATATTCGCAACTCAAGTTTTCGTCTGGCCCTGATCTATATGGGGCTGTTCGGATTGTCGGTATTGCTGTTGCTATGGTTTATCTACTGGTCTACCGCTGCGTACATGGTCAAACAGACCGATGCGGCCATAGATACTGAAATCAGTGGTCTGGCAGAACGATACCGTATCCATGGTCTGGCCGGCTTGACCGAGCTCATCCGCTATCGACTGTCCAGACGTCCTGCCGGTTCAACCATTTATCTGCTCACAGACCGGACTCACAAACCACTGCTGGGCAACCTGAACCGCTGGCCGGTCACATACGCCCGCAGTAACGGCTGGCTGGAATTCGACCTCACAGATGCCACCTTGGACAAGGAACGTCTGCATAAAGCACGGGCCCGTGTATTCTCACTTTCTGGCGATTACCAGCTATTGGTTGGCCGGGATCTATTTGATCTGGAAGAAACCCAGCAACTGGTCATCCGTACCTTATTATCGGGTCTCTTCATAACCCTGTTGCTCGCCATCATCGGCGGCATCATGATGAGTCGCAGTAGCATGCGACGCATTGAGTCGATCAATCGTACCAGTCGGCGGATCATCGAAGGTGATCTGTCACAACGCATTCCGGTACATCACAACGGCGACGAATTTGACAACCTGGCCCAAAATCTGAACAGTATGCTGGCGCGAATTCAGGAACTGATGGAGAATGTTCGCCGGGTCTCGGACAATATCGCCCATGACCTGCGCACTCCCCTGACCCGGCTTCGCAATCGTCTGGAGCAACTGGGTCTGCATATCGATGACTCCCACACTGACGAGGCAAAAATCCACCATAATCTGATCCATGAAACCATTGCTGAAGCCGATCAATTACTAAAAACCTTTAATGCATTGCTGCGTATCGCGCGAATCGAAACCCGTGCCCGCCAGCAGGAATTTACCACGGTACCATTACATCAACTGGTGGCCGATGTCATCGAATTCTACGAACCGCTCGCTGAGGAAAATAATCAGCAATTAAGTCTGCAATCCCAATCACCCGTCAATGTCACCGGTGATCGTGATCTGCTTTTTCAGACCATTGCCAACCTGCTCGATAATGCCATTAAACACACCCCGCCCGGAGGTCATATCGATATCAATTTGCAGCAACAACATGAACCGGAATTGATCATTGCCGATACCGGTCCAGGAATACCCGAGGCAGCACGCGAAAAGGTATTTGAACGGTTCCTGCGACTCGAATCGAGTCGCACCACCACCGGCAGTGGCCTTGGACTCAGTCTTGTTCAAGTCGTCACCAAAATTCATCGCATTACCATCACCCTGCAAGACAACCATCCCGGATTACGCGTAATACTGCGTTTTCCGTCAACCGATCACATCTCCTGAGAAAGAAAAAAGGGCTCTGACCCCTTTTTTCTCCAATAAGTCCATCATCCAAGACATCGAACGACCAGATATTGTGCAAATCTCAGGGATAGACAGATTCATAATGACACCCCCAGACAGTGCATGCATGGAACACAACCATCTTTTACCTTGCAGAAACAATATCACTAAATCCGTGTCTGGTCCCAATGAGACAAAGCAACTTCACAAGGAGAGTTCTTTTGCCAACACAATAGCATCTTCCCGGCCTTTGGCGGTGGCATAATACCTGCGACGAACACCGATTTCATTAAATCCGGTTTTCGTATACAGGCCTTGTGCCGTTTTATTGGATCTTCTGACTTCCAAAAATGCTGTGTGTACTGATTCTGCTCTGGCCGTTCGCAGCAAATCGATCAACATCGCAGCGCCCAGCCCCTGGCCCTGACAATCCTTGCGCACACAAAGATTGAGAATATGACATTCATCTGCACCAATACTCATAATACCATAGGCCAACAATTGCTGGTGCCGTTTCAGCACATGGCAGACATGACCCATGTGCAGACAATCGAGTAGCACCTGGGCTCGCCATGGAAAAATGTGGCAACTGCGTTCGATCGTCAATACGACAGGCAAATCATCGGCCGTCATGGTTTCGACCCGATCGAGCTCCGATGGCTGCATCATCGGAGCCCGGCTTCGACACTTAACGCCAACTGCAGATCAGACCAAACCAGTCTTTTCTGCAACGGACTTCGTAGCAAATAGGCAGGATGATAGGTCACCAGTAATGGTGTGCCGGTTTCAGCAAATACATGTTGCTGACCACGTAAACTGCCGATAGGGTCCGTGGTCTTTAATAATGCCTGTGCCGCGAATCGCCCCATCGCCAGTATGATGGTGGGCTGTAACAAACGCAGTTGCTGGTGCAAATAGGGCATACATTGCTGACATTCTTCGCCAAGGGGATCCCTGTTACCCGGGGGTCGGCACTTGAGCACATTGGCAATATAGACCTCGTCACGTTGCAGGCCCATGGCGAAAAGCATGGCGTTTAGTAACTGCCCTGCGCGTCCGACAAAGGGCAAGCCTTCTTTATCTTCCTGTGCACCCGGTGCCTCACCCACCAGCAGCCATCGCGCCCGGTGGTCGCCAGCACCGAAAACAACATGCTGGCGGTGTTCAGCCAAAGCACATCGATGACAATTGCGTACCAGATCCTGTAGTTTTTCCCAATCCCCGAGAAGCCGACCATCTTCAAAAACTTGACCACCGGTAGCCCCGGTCGATGAGTTTGGGGGTGTTACCACCCGGGAATCGTTTTTCTTTGCTCTGGAACTACGTAGCTCCCACAAACTTACGCCCATCGCCTGCAGGTAAGCGTGTTGCCGATGTGTAGCTCGGTCGTTCAATATCTCACCGTCCAGCGATGGTCATATTCTCAAGCAATATGGATCCACATCGTATATTGCCACGTAAATCAAGGTCAGATCCTGCCGCCACCATCTGCCGGAATATATCACGCAGATTTCCGGCAATGGTAATTTCTTCCACTGGATACTGGATTTCACCCTGTTCGACCCAGAATCCTGCCGCCCCTCTGGAATAATCTCCGGTAAGGCCGTTTATGCCGAAACCGATCAATTCTGTCACCAGTAAACCACGATCCATACTTCGCAACAAGCCTGCAAAATCTTCATTTCCCGGTTGTAAGGTGACATTCCTTGGCCCGCCGGCATGACCTGTATTGGGTAGTTTTAACTTACGGGCTGAATAACTGCTCAAACAATAACTCTTTAATATCCCGTCAGTGACCAGATCCCGATCCTGTGTAGCAACCCCTTCATCATCAAAAGCCGTACTGCCCATAGCCCGTAACAAATGCGGTCGTTCATAGAGTCGAACCCAATCAGCGAATATCTGTTGTTCCAGACTGTCCTGCAGAAAAGAAGCTTTGCGGTACAACGCACCACCACGGATAGCCGACAAAAAATGTCCAATCAGACTCGATGCCACCGGGGCCTCAAACAAGACGGCTGACTGGCGAGTACTTAAATTACGAGACTCCAGACGTCGCACCGTTCGTCGTGCAGCCAGTAGACCTACTTCGGCAGCCGATTGCAGATCATCATAACTACGTGCTGCGGTATACCAGTAGTCGCGTTGCATACCAGCATTGTCAGATTTTGCGGCATTTTCAGCGCCGACGACGGCACAGGACAGGCTGTAACGGGTAGCCCGGGTCGGCCCGACAAAACCATGGGAATTAGCATAAACACCGACCCCAAGATGGGTCTGCAGACTGGCACCTTCGGAATTCACGATACGGGGATCATGCTCCAGAGCTGCACTCTCACAGTCCAGACTCAGTTGCAAAGCGTTTTCTGCTGTAATTTCCCTGGGATGAAATAAATCCAGATCCGGTTGTGATCTGGCCATGAGTTCGGCATCAGCCAAACCATTGGCCTCGTCTTCAGCGGTAAAACGGGCAATATCGCAGGCAGCCTGTAGCGCTGCAGTTACCGCCTCAGTGGAAAAATCTGAAGTACTGGCACTGCCACTGTGATGACCAAAGTAGACCGTCAACTGTAACGATTTATCACGGGTATGTTCGACGGTTTCGACCTCACGCATGCGTACGGTCGTCACCAGCCCCGTACTATGGCTGAGTGCCACATCAGCCGAGCTGGCCCCTGCAGAGGAGGCCTGATCTAATACCTGTGCAGCCAGATCCTGCATTTGTTGCTGCCACCTGCTGGCCGTGGCCTGCGTTTCGTGTTGTTGATCTGCAGCTTGATTGTCTGATAATTCCATAGTGAACTAGTTCCGGGAATTGTTGATGAATGATAATAAAAGAAGACTCAAACCTGCACCCCGCCAACGGTCAGCCCATCAATTTTAAGAGTCGGTTGCCCTACACCTACCGGCACACTCTGACCTTCCTTGCCACAGGTGCCCACTCCGGTATCCAGTTCCAGATCATTGCCGATCATACTGACACGTTGCAAGACATCCGGTCCATTACCGATTAACGTTGCCCCCTTGACCGGGGTGGTGATTTTGCCATTCTCGATCAAATAGGCTTCACTGGCAGAAAAGACAAATTTCCCGGATGTAATGTCTACCTGCCCGCCGGCAAAATTGGCTGCGTACAGACCATGATCAACGGAGCTGATAATTTCATCGTGACCATGAGCACCTGCAAGCATAAAGGTGTTGGTCATTCTGGGCATGGGCAAATAGGCGTAGGATTCACGACGACCATTGCCCGTGGAGACTGTGCCCATCAGCCCGGCATTCATGTGGTCTTGCAGATAACCGGTCAGAATCCCGTCCTCGATCAGCGTCGTCCGTTGACCTGGTGTGCCTTCATCATCAATATTCAGGGAACCACGCCTTGAAGGGAGAGTGGCATCATCGACCACTGTGACCCCGGCAGCACCGACACGCTCGCCGATGCAGCCAGAAAAAGCCGAAGTTCCCTTGCGGTTAAAATCCCCTTCCAGACCATGACCAATGGCTTCATGCAACAGTATTCCAGGCCAGCCAGGGCCCAGTACAACTGTCATATTGCCGGCCGGGGCATCCACAGCATCAAGATTAATCAAGGCCTGGCGCACGGCTTCACGCGCATAACCCAGCGCTCGGTCCTGTTGCAGAAAGTAATCCATATCCGAGCGACTTCCTCCTCCACTACCCGCCTGCTCCCGGCGTCCATTCTGTTCCACGATAACGCTGACATTGAGCCGAATCAAGGGCCGGATATCGGCCGCCAGACGGCCATCACTCCCGGCCACCAGAATAATCTCATGCACAGCAGCCAGACTGGCAATCACCTCCACCACACGCGGGTCCTGGGCCCGGGCTTCGGCTTCAACTCTTTCCAGCAAAGCCACTTTTTGCACTGCACCAAGACTCTCGATCGGGTTGTCGGGAGCATACAGAACAGTCGGGGCATTGCCGCTCCAGCGAATTGCCTGTGCGGCTGCTGCCGGTTGTTGACTGATAGCCCTGGCCGCATCGGCTGCCTGTAGCAAGGCATTGAGTTCGAAGGCATCGGTATAGGCAAAGCCGGTCTTGTCACCTTGTATAGCCCGCAATCCAACGCCTTGATCCACATTGTAACTGCCCGCTTTAACCTCGCCTTCTTCCAGACTCCATGACTCATGTCGCTGGTATTGAAAATACAAATCTGCATAATCAACCCGACGACTGAGCATTCTGTCGAGCACCTGTTCGAGGCCATGTTCATCAAGCCCGACCGGGGCCAATAAAGCAGTTCTGGCCTGCTGCAATAAATCTGTATTGTCCAAAATTGACTCCGGGGAAGAAATGATGATGACTGAAACTGTGGGGGCTGACTATGCTTTCACATCAGTGAGGTATTCTACCTCATGTTTCGCTCCGGCAATGTATTGGACAAACATATTCGTGCCTTCCAGCTGCGCACCCCGAGTCACACTATATCCAACCCTGTTTCATCAGATCTGTTCCGGTGCCTCACAGGCTGTACCGCATCATTAATCAGGACGATTGAAAAATAATCCATGTAATTGGGAAGAATTCCTGTTTCGGACTGTTATAGAAGCTGAGCCTCACCTGGAAACTGCCATCAAATCAATATTTTTTGTGTCAGTGAAAATGATTGGGGTCAGAAATTGATCGGGGTCACTCTTAACGTGATCTTAAGTTAAGGTCAGCTAAGCTAACACCTCGATCCTGGAAACAACTAACTACCTCTCAACGATACGGAGATTACATGATGAAAGTAAACGAACAAAAAAGCTTGTGTTCCATCAAGGCACTGGCTATTGCATGCGCAGCATCTTTATCCCTTTCTACGGCTGCCGTGATACCTGCCGCGGTAACTGTGTCGGCGCTATCTACCATTATGGTCAGTTCGGCCTATGCTGAAAGTGACAATGGTGATCACGGCGACAATGGTGGTGATAAGGGCGGCGATCACGGCGACAATGGCGGCAACAGCGGCAACAGCGGCAGTGACAATGGCGGTAAC
>CAZTLH010000020.1:0-14278 GCA_964614335.1 uncultured Gammaproteobacteria bacterium | reverse complement strand
GCGTGGTGTCCTGGCGTTGCTTGCCCGACTGACGACGCCGTTACCTAGATCCTTTAGCAGTGAACGCATGGCGGCTTCGAGCAATTCGTTTTTGCCACCAAAGTAGTGGGCAATAATTCCGGTTGAGACCTTGGCAATAGCACTGATCCTGGTCAGAGTCGTGTCCTGCAGACCATAACGGTGAACTGATTCGAGCGTAGCATCAATCAGTTGCGCGCGGCGAATCGGTTGCATTCCAAGCTTTGGCACTGACGACTCCAGGGCGACATAGTAAAGTATCTGCTGCTGATGGATCAGGAGCTCCTGCTGATAACATCATGCTTGCAGTTACAGTATAAACTATTGTATATTGAACGTTCAATCAAAAAAGATTTTCTTTATCTCCATCGTTTTTTGCTTAAAAACCTTTACAATCAGATTTACAAAAGATTACCGCAAGCCACTGGCTTTGTTATCGCTGCAAGACATCTACTGACATTCAACACTGGGAATAGGAGGAGTACCATGAAATCGACAATTCGTTGTGCCGCTGCACTGGCAACACTGGCACTGGCAGGCAATTTATATGCGGCTGACCCCGCAAGCTGTAAGACAGTACGCTTTTCCGATGTCGGCTGGACTGATATTACTGCGACCACCGCTGCAACTTCGGCGGTTCTCAGTGGTCTTGGTTACACACCAAAAATCCAGATACTCTCTGTGCCGGTCACCTACGCCAGTCTCAAAAATAAGGACATTGACGTTTTTCTGGGTAACTGGATGCCAACCATGGAGGGCGATATCAAGAAGTACCGTGAGGATGGTTCCGTAGAGACGTTGACGGTTAATCTGGAAGGCGCAAAATATACCCTCGCGGTACCGGATTATGTGGCTGCTGCTGGCTTGAAGAGCTTTGCTGATATTGCCAAATTCAAGGGCAAGCTGAATGGCAAAATCTATGGTATCGAGCCTGGGAATGATGGGAATCGTCTGATTCAGGGGATGATCGACAAGAATGTCTTCAATCTAAAAGGCTTTAAGCTGGTCGAATCCTCCGAACAGGGGATGCTGGCCCAGGTAGCCCGTAATGTAAAAAGGAATAAATGGATCGTTTTCCTCGGTTGGGAGCCACACCCGATGAATACCAACTTCAAACTGGCCTATCTCAGTGGCGGTGACGATTATTTTGGGCCAAATTATGGTGGGGCAACGGTTTATACCAACATTCGCAAAGGCTATGCCGAGAGTTGTCCAAATGTTGCCAAGCTGCTGAAAAACGAACGTTTTACGCTGGCCATGGAAAATGAAATCATGAAAGCAATCCTGGATGAAAAACAGGACCCCGGCAAGGCCGCCAGCGCCTGGATTAAAGCGCACCCGGCGGCGCTGGCATCCTGGCTTAAAGGCGTCACTACTGTCGATGGTAAAGACGGTCTGGCCGCAGTTAAATCCAGTTTGGGGATGTAGTCGGATATAGTAAAAACTGGCGAGGCGTGTATGCGCCTCGTCGGCTTTGACAGTCTGCGCCTGGTTTGACACGAATGGATTGGTTAACCGCACACAAGATACCGCTCGGTGACTGGATCAGCAGCTTTGTTGATTTTCTCAATACCTATGCGGCGGGATTCTTTGATCTGATTTCTGCCGTGCTGCAATATTTGATCGTTGGTATGATCGATATCATGCAGTGGTTTCATCCCCTGCTGCTGGTGGTCATGTTTGCAGCATTCGCCTGGTGGTTACATCGTAGCTGGGTCCTGGCATTGGGGACCTTGTTGTCATTGGTCCTGGTTATCAATCTCGGTTACTGGGAAGCGACTGTCGAGACTTTGGTGATGGTACTGTTTGCGACCCTGGTGTGCCTTCTCAGTGGTGTGCCACTCGGGATTGCTGCAGCGCATCGGCCCTGGCTGTATACTGTAATACGTCCGGTGCTGGATCTGATGCAGACCATACCGACCTTTGTCTATTTGATTCCTACCCTGATCCTGTTTGGTCTGGGGGTGGTGCCAGGTTTGATTTCTACCGTTATATTCGCCATACCGGCACCCATACGTCTGACCTATCTTGGTGTATCCTCGGTACCGAAATCACTACTTGAGGCGGGTGAGGCATTCGGTGCCACACGTGCTCAATTGTTGTGGAAAATCGAATTACCACATGCCATGCCGACGATTATGGCCGGCGTAACTCAATGTATTATGCTGTCGCTTTCAATGGTGGTGATTGCGGCGCTGGTCGGTGCCGATGGGCTAGGCAAGCCGGTGGTTCGAGCCCTGAATACAGTCAATATCCAAAAGGGTTTTGAAGCAGGTTTGGCGATCGTGATTATCGCAATTCTGCTGGACCGTGTTTTCAAACGACCAACCACACATCGGCAAGCTGACTGATATGGCCATTGTCGAATTTAGTCATGTTGATGTAATTTTCGGCTCCAGTCAGCGAGCAGCACTGGATTTGCTGGATGCCGGTGAAAACCGTGAAGCCATACTTGACAAAACCCAGTCTGTTGTTGGTGTGGCAGACGCCAGTCTGGTCGTAGAAGAAGGCCAAATCTGTGTTCTGATGGGTTTATCTGGTTCCGGAAAATCTTCCTTGTTACGTTGTGTCAATGGTTTGAATCAGGTGACCCGAGGCAAGCTGACTGTTCAGCATGGTGAACAATCGATCGATGTCGCGCATTGTGATGCACGGACCTTGAGGGACCTGCGCAGCAACCGTATTGCCATGGTATTTCAGCAATTCGGTCTGTTACCCTGGCGTACGGTGCGTGCCAATGTCGGGCTGGGACTTGAACTGCGGGGTATGCCCAGAGCAGAAATTGATCGAATTGTCGATGAAAAACTGGCCCTGGTTCATTTGGAACAATGGGCAGAAAAATCTGTCGATGAGCTTTCTGGTGGTATGCAGCAGCGGGTAGGTCTGGCCCGGGCTTTTGCCACCGATGCCGATATTTTGCTGATGGATGAGCCCTTTTCTGCACTCGACCCGTTAATTCGGGATCACTTGCAGGATGAGTTGCTGGCGTTACAACGTCGTCTGAAAAAAACCATTATCTTTGTTAGTCATGATCTGGATGAGGCCCTGAAGCTGGGGAATCATATCGTCATTATGGACAATGGCCGTATTGTTCAACAGGGTAGAGCAGAAGATATCGTGTTCCAGCCGGCGAATGAGTATGTACGCAAATTTGTCGCCAATATGAATCCTCTGCACGTGCTTTATGCCCAGGCATTAATGCAGCCTCTGGCAGAGTTGGATCTCCAGGGCAGAAAACTCAGCATAGGAGATGATCTGGAACTGGAACTCGATACCCGGAACAGACCACTCAAGGCACAGTTATCGGGCAAGCCCTGTGAGCTATTATCCATACTCGATATTGTCCAGGGCCAGTCTTTGCAAAACATCGTGTTTACCGCAGACTGTGAGGCCGATATGCGTAGCCTGGTGTCGGCTCGTCGGGAGTTGGCTCAACCTATTCTGGTGCTACAGGATGACTGTCTGCTGGGTATTGTCGGTGAACAGCAGTTGTTTGATGGATTACTTCGTCAGGGCAGCCAAAGCCAGGAACAGCATACATAACACCAGGAGGTTGCTCAAGGCGGGCAGGAACTGATAGGTGTCAACTCCAGTAACAATCTGGTGTAATCGGTATCACCGGCCATTTTCCCGCACATTGATACCGGAATCCCTGCGGATTTTCCGGACAGGCAGACGGGGACTTCATTAAACACCATGACAGTCAACTGAGGTTCCGTCAGGAGCACCCTGACAATCAATACGGCCGGTCATAAACAGCGATTGATCGAGCGCTCTGTCCACAAAGACATGCACAGGAAACAACCAGGTTGTTAGTGTTTGGTTGTTGAGTTGAGTTGGTCGACCAGGTTCCGGATCTCTATTGTCGTACTGCAGTTGAGTATATTATCAGCCCAGGTTTGTAATTCCCTGGTGTTGCTATCCAGTATGATTTTTTTGACCTCCATCAGACGTGCAGGCTCCATACTGAAAATGCGTAGACCCATGCCCAATAACAGTCGGGTGTAATCTGTATCGCCGGCCATTTCTCCACACATAGACACCGGGATACCAGCAGATTTCCCGGCCTGCAGGACACTGTGGATCAAACGCAATACCGCTGGATGCAAAGGGTCGTAAAGGTAGTTGACCCGATCATCGATACGATCAATGGCGAGGGTGTATTGAATCAGGTCGTTGGTCCCGATCGAGAGAAAATCCAGACGTCTGGCAAACAGGTCGGCAGCGATTGCCGCTGCCGGAACCTCGATCATGCCACCGATCGGAATTTTGGTGTCAAACGGTATGCCCTTGCGGCGTAGTTCGGTTTTTAGTTCTGCAGCCAATTCCAGCACCTGCTCGAGTTCGTCCAGACTCGAGAGCATGGGAATCATCATGGCCACCGGTCCAAATGCCGAGGCCCTGAGGATTGCACGCAATTGTGGCAGAAACATCTCCGGGCTGTTCAGACACAAGCGAATGGCACGCATACCCAGCGCAGGATTGGTGACGTTTTCCTGAATACTGCCACGGACAGATTGTTTATCTGAGCCAAGATCCAGGGTGCGGATCGTAACCGGTTGTTTCAGGGTCTTTACAATTTCGGCATAGGTACTGAACTGCTCTTCTTCTGAAGGTAAATCTTCCCGGTTCATATACAGAAATTCAGTCCGAAAAAGACCGACACCGGTAGAACCACAGGTCCGGATAGCCGGCAGGTTATCGGGAAGATCAATATTAACCTGTAACTTGATGGCTTCATCATCGCAGGTTGTGGAGGGTTGCACACGCAGTGTTTCGAGGACTTCGCGGCGACGACGAATACGTCTTTTTCGTTGATGATATTCCTGCAGGATCTCTTCGCTGGGATCTACAATTAATACCCCGCGCTTGCCATCAACAATCAGTGTTTCGCCATTGCTGACAAAACGGGTGGCCTCATGGAGACCGACGATAGCCGGAATCTTCAGGCTTCTGGCCAGAATCGCAGTATGTGAGATGGGCCCACCAAGATTAGTGATGAAACCATTCATTTTTCGATCCCTGAACAGTACAGTATCGGAAGGCGTTAAGTCATGGGTGACAACGACTTTGCCTTGCAGTCCTTCAGCGATGCGTTCCCGGGTTCCGTCCGGTTCCATCATCAGCTCGCCTTCGATACGGCGGATGATTTGTTCGATATCGGCTTTTTTGCTTCGCAGGTACGCATCCTCCATTTTGTCGAAAACTTCGACCAGAGCGTCTGCATGAATTTTCAGTGCCTGTTCGGCGTTAATGAGTTGTTCACGAATGGTGTCAACGGGCGCCTGGGAGATGACGGGATCTTGCAGCATCAACAGATGGGCGTGGATGAAGGTGGCCAGTTCAGATGGTGAGCCGGCCGGCAGTTCACTTTGTACCCGCAGGATCTGGTGTTTTGTACTTTCGATGGCTTTGAGGAATCGGTCAACTTCTGCATCCGCTTCATCCTTGCTGATGTTGAACTCTGGCAATTCTCCCAGACTGCGGTCGAGAACCAGTGCCCGACCTATCGCAATACCGGAACCGATACCGGCGCCGTGCAGAGTCAGCATGAAACGATTCTCAGTCGTATCGACATGAAATATTCAATATATTGTTGTAGATTGTCCTGTGGATCGCAAGGTTTGGAGGTGCAGGAGACAGAATCGATCACAGGTTTTTCAATCCCCCTCGCCGAAATAGTCAAGAAACAGCGCTTCGATAGCATTTATTGCATTCGTCTCATCATCGCCATTAGCAGTGATCTCGACTGTGGTATCACAGGTTGCTGCCAGCATCATGATCCCCATAATGCTTTTTGCATCGACATTGTGGCCGTTGGCGGCGATACTGATATTGCTGGAAAAGCCGGACGCGGTACTGACCAGTTTGGCAGCAGCACGGGCATGTAATCCCAGTCGATTGATGACGGTGAGTTGTTGTTTTATCATTGCAATATCAGAATGTTATTAAGTTCTCTGTGACGAAGTTGTACTTTATGACCGTGGTGTTCAAAAAAAACAGCGAGTTTCTGTGCCAGAAATACCGAACGATGCTTGCCACCGGTACAACCGATAGCAATGGTTACATAGCTTCGACCTTCCTCGGTGAATGACGGTATCCAGCGTTTGAAAAAATTACTGATGTCAGAAAACATTTCCAGGACTTCAGGCTGTTTGTTTAAAAAATCCTTCACCGCTGTGTCCTGCCCGGTCAAATCACGAAGTTCTTCGTTCCAGTAAGGGTTTGGCAGGCAACGCACATCAAACACATAATCGGCATCAATGGGCGGGCCGTATTTAAAACCGAAAGATTCTACCAGTACGACTGGCACACCGGATTCCTGGCCACCTGCTGCATCTTTGATCAGGCGCCGCAATTCATGGGGTGTGGTCAAGGATGTATCAAAGTGCAGACTGGCTTTATCTGACACCTCGGCCAATAGTGCTCTTTCCAGTCGAATGCCTTCGAGCAAGGAGGTGTGGGCATCGGTTAATGGATGTTTGCGTCGGGTTTCGCTGAAGCGTTTAATCAACACTTCTTCGTTGGCATAAAGGAACAGTATTCTGCAGTCGATGCCACTATCCAGCAAGGTATCGAGAGCAGCAGGGAGTTGTTTTAGAAACTGTTTGTTACGTGAGTCTATACTGACCGCTGCACCTTGATGAAGACTGTGTAACGAGCTTGATTCCTGTCCCAGAATTTTGGCAAAATCGGTTAACAACACTGCGGGCAGGTTATCAACACAATAGTAGCCAATGTCCTCGAGTGCCTGTAATGCCAGACTCTTTCCTGATCCGGACAGACCACTGATGATTTCGACAATCATGACCTGTCTTCGGGTAAATCGAGCAGGGTATGTGCATGCAGGCTGTCCGGTGCAGCCAGTAGCGCTTCACGAAAACGGGCTTGGCTGAAGAGTTCAGCCAGTCTGGCGACCAGTTTCAGGTAGTCGTCACTTGATTTTGCCGGTACCAGCAGCGCACAGGCAATCTGTACGACTTCAGTATCTTCGAAATTCACAGGCGTGTCGAGAATGATCAAAGCCCCGATGGGCTGTTCAAGATCGCTGATTCGAGTATGTGGCAAGGCTACACCGTGGCCGAGTACTGTACTGCCGAGCCGCTCGCGATCCAGCAGGCCACGGAATACCGTGGCCTTGTCGATCAATCTTCCCGCATTTGCC
Source organism: uncultured Gammaproteobacteria bacterium (assembly GCA_964614335.1). GTDB lineage: Bacteria > Pseudomonadota > Gammaproteobacteria > Arenicellales > DRJH01 > DRJH01. The sequence goes on along the minus strand of CAZTLH010000020.1, from coordinate 7,095 downwards.
AATAATCCGGCCAGCTCCTCAAACAACCGCTTTTTGCTACCCGCAGTGTGGCCTGCGATGACACGCGAAGGGGTAATAATATTTGTCAGCGGCAGTTGATCAGCCACGCCGGGATTTTCAGGCATCGACTACGGGTTCTATTGCAGAGGTTGATCCTTCAAGGCTCCGCCTGCCTGATGATGGTTGCTGCCTTTGTCTTTGAGTTTGAGAATCTGGCGGTTGAGCCGGGTGGCTACGAGATCAATAGCATCATACATGCTGTCTGCAGTGGCATTGGCATGAATGGGTGAACCCTTGGTGAGGATTTTGGCATCAGCCTGATGGCGTAATTTTTCTACTTTCAAAGTTACCGCAATTTTCATTACTGCATCAGTGTGACGACTTATTTTACTGAAACGTTCATTTGTATGACTTCGAAGTGCATCGGTAATTTCGATATTTTGACCGCTGATATTGATTTCCATATGGGTCTCCTTATGTAGTACACAGTTTACATGTAATGGGTCGAAAGCTGTTGTTCAAGTCTTTAATTGTGAAAATTTACAATGTCGTTCGTTGATTTGAAGGGGGGATATTCATGGATTCACGGTATTTTGCTACCGTGCGTCGTGCAATTTTAATCCCTTGTTCTGCTAGTAGCTGTGTAATATGATGGTCGCTTAGTGGATGATTCGATGGTTCATTGGTAATCATACGACGAATTTGCGCCTTGAGGGCAGTTGCAGATCGAGTTCCGCCGCTAGTTGTGTTGACATGGCTCGAGAAGAAGAATTTTAGCTCGAAAACTCCCTGTGATGTCAGCATGTATTTTTGTGTGGTGGCGCGTGAAATGGTCGATTCATGTAACTCCAGGGCCTCGGCTACAGTCCTCAGCACCAGTGGTTGCATGGCTTCGAGGCCATGATCAAAAAAATCCTGTTGACGATCAATAATTTCCTGGGAAACACGCAGCAGCGTGTCGTTCCTGTTTTCGACGCTTTTGATAAACCATCTGGCTTCCTGCAACTGCTGTTGTAGATAGTGATTGGTGTCAGAGTTCTCACCGCGCTGAATCAGGTCTTTATATTGTTGATGAATACGCAGACGCGGTGCGATTTCGCTATTCAGCATCGCTCTCCATGCACCATTTCGTTTGCGGGTTGTAACATCGGGGATGATGTATTGGGTATTAACGGCACTGAACAGGGATCCAGGACGTGGCTGCAGTGACTGAATGAGTTCGATCAGCTGTTGCAATACCTCGGTCTTGATGTCCAGTTGTTGTTTGATTTTACTGTATTGTCTGGCAGCGAGTTCGGGCAGGTGATTTGTGATCAGTTGTTTACAATGTGTCAATCCAGTTGTGTCAGATGGCAAAATGGCCAGCTGTAGTAACAGACATTCACACAAATCACGGGCAGCAACACCGGGTGGATCAAATTGTTGAATAGTTGTCAGTACCTTTACTATTTCGTCTTCAGATACATTGATCCCGTCTTCGGATAGCATATTGTTGAGCGTCGTAATGTCACAATCCAGATAGCCATCCTTGTTGATACTGTCGATAATATAGCTGGCAATATAATGTTGTGAATCTGCGAAAGGGGTCATATGCATTTGCCATAACAAATGATCCTTTAACGTGGTTGGAGCGCTGTTTCTGGCATCCAGCTCAATGACAGCAGCGCGATCAGTATTTTTGCGTGCGCCTTGTGCCAGTAGAGAATCACCAGGCTCTTCCCATTCCTGCGCCGCCACGCCCGGGTCAGCGGGGGCGTCACTGGCCATTTGTACATCGGTTGGTTTGCCTTCCAGCAAGGCATCTGTCTCCGTGTCGGTCTCTGTGTTTAGTGCGCTGTCTTTTGCCGTTTCGGTAACAACGGCTTCTTCCAGTAACGGATTGGACTCCAGTGCGTCATTGATTTCCGTACGCAGATCCAATGCAGAAAGTTGCAGCAGACGGATGGCCTGTTGCAATTGTGGAGTCATGGCCAGCCGTTGCCCCAGCTTCAGCTGCAGGCTTTGTTTTATTGCTGCCATTTTGATCCCTTGTTATCTGAAGTCACAGTCGGAAATCTTCGCCGAGGTACACTTTTCGGACATCACTGTGATAGATCAGTTCCTGGGGGCTGCCGGTGGCAAATATCCCACCATTGGCAAGAATATAGGCACGATCGCAAATACCCAATGTTTCCCTGACATTATGGTCAGTAATCAGTATGCCAATACCCATGTCACGTAACTGAGCGATAATTTCCTGAATATCGCCCACTGAGATTGGATCAATACCGGCAAATGGCTCGTCAAGGAGGATAAAAATGGGCTCCATAGCCAGGGCGCGGGCAATTTCGACCCGACGGCGCTCACCGCCAGAGAGGCTGGTGCCGATGGCAGCCCTTTTGTGTGAGATGCCGAATTCATCGAGTAGCAGCTCGAGACGATTTTCGCGTTCCTGTTCATCAAGATCAGCGCGAACCTGTAGAATCGCCATGATGTTGTCGGCAACAGAGAGTTTTCTGAAGATGGAGGGCTCCTGGGGTAAATAGCCGACTCCCAGGCGAGCGCGTTCATGCATGGCCATTTTGCTGATATCGGTATTATCGAGGAAAATATTACCATTGTCGCTACGGATGAGTCCGACGATCATGTAGAAGCAGGTGGTCTTGCCAGCGCCATTTGGGCCTAACAAACCAACGACTTCACCACTTGCTACCTGAATATCAACGTTGTCAACAACCCTGTAATTTTTATAACGCTTACTCAGACCAACAGTTGCCAAAACACTCACGGTGTTTGTTTCCCGCTGACAGATTTGGTTTTTTTGTTCCCTTTCTTTTGGACATTCTTTTTTGGCGTAAAAGTCAAATGTGGTCTTGCAGATTTCTTTGTTGTTTTACTTTTTGCAGAGCTGGATTTTTTTGCAGCAGGTTTTTTGGCATCAGGTTTCATGGCGCCGGGTTGTATCACTGTTTTTGTGTTACCCAGTACTTTCATCCTGTCCGTTTTCATATTGTAGGTAATCTTTTTACCCGAAATCGTAGATCCATCCTGTGTGATACTGGCTTTCCCTTTGAGAATGACAAGGTTTTTGGTCTGATAGATCTCAATTTTTAATGCCTTACCGATGACATCCGTATCCTTGCCATCCGGCCTTTGTCGAAATACAGCCCGTTTGCCCCAGGCAAAGCCTTTATCCAGGGAGCCTTTTTTCAGGTATATCTCCACCTTGTCGGCTTGCAGTTTCAGGGTGCCCTGTTTGGCATTCACTTTGCCGGTGTAAATACGCGATCCATTGCGAAAATCCATTTCGATTTCTTTGGCATCAACAACCATGGGTTGGTTTTTGTCCGACTTTAATGCGTGGGATATCGGGCTGGTCAATAACAGCAGACCAAGGGCTGTCAACTGCCAGGATCTCATCGTAAATGTGTGGGTTTTACTCAAAATGGTGTTCATTTGTTGTCCTTAACCTGATTGTCTGAGACTTGATGAATTGGGTTCAAGGTGGATACGCATTTTGTCGGAATGTTGTATACCGCCCGATGTGTTTTTATTCTGCCCCTGGATGACCCTGACATTGCCGGTCAACAGGATCTCCTTGCCATCACCGGATAACCAGCCGGATTCGGCGTAGACGTGTCTGGGTGGCAAGCCAGTTTGATATTGAATCAAATGAGGAATATCCAGTAATGCAGTATTATCATCCTGATAATGTGCCATTCTCTTTGCTTCCAGCAGGTAGGTGCGGGAATTTTTTTCATTCATGCCAATGGCGGTAAAATTTTCCACATAATAATTTGGTTCGTGAATACTGGTATTTGTCACAAGTGGTGGCGTATCTTCCTGTAATGCGAATTGAAGCCACAAGGAAACCAGGCCAAGTACGGATAACAGCAAGGCAAGCCCTATTTTTTCAGCCATTCGCATGATGTGTTAACCAGGCTCCTTGTTCTGTTGAGGTAGCAGCTGTTCTATAACTATAGCAGTCAGCAGGTCATGGGCATACAGTAACAAGTCACAAACTTCACGAACAGCACCCCGGCCACCACGATGGTTTGTCTGCCAGTGGCAGCAGGCTTTGAGGGAAAAGTGACCATCGGCCACCGTGACTGCCAGGCCGACCTGACGCAGCACTGACAAATCCAGGAGATCATCACCGACATAGCATATCTCATCTGCACTGACGCCGCTGGCTTTCATTAATTCCTCTAATGCCGTAATTTTATCGCTACGTCCAGGCAAATAATAAGGTATTCCAAGTTCGAGCGCCCTGCGATCCACTGCAAGAGATTTCCTGGCAGTAATCAGTGCTACAGGTATTCCCGCATTAATCAGCATTTTAATACCATGACCGTCATGAACATGAAAGCATTTGCTTTCTTCGCCTATGTCATTGAGCCATAGTCTTCCATCAGTCAAAACGCCATCAACATCCAGGCCGAGGAGACGAATATTTCTGGCCTTTTGTAACAGTTCCTGGTCAAAATGTTGGTATTTCGTATCAATGAGGTCTTGCATATACGGGCCCACCCTGGATCACAAAAATGTGACACAGAGAATCAAGGTTGTATTGAAAGGAAGTTAGACAACTCCTGCCTGGATCAAGTCGTGCATATTGATCGCGCCGGTTACCTGTTCCAGGTCATCCAGTACGAAAAGGCCATTAATAGAATGGGTGCGCATCAGGGATACCAATTCTGCGGCCAGGAGATCACTGGTGGCAGTGATGGGGTTGGTAGTCATCAGCTCTTCTATTGTGCAAGCATAAATATCAATATTTTGACTCAGACCACGACGCAAATCGCCATCGGTAAAAATGCCCACCAGTCGCCCGTTTTTGATCACACCAGTCATGCCCAGGCCTTTGCTGGTCATCTCCAGTAGTGCTTCGGGCAGGCCTTCATGGCTTTGCACCAACGGAATTTCTTCGCCAGCATGCATGATGTCATTGACGTAAAGTAGCAGGCGACGACCCAATACGCCACCAGGGTGGGAGCGGGCAAAATCCTGGCGAGTAAAACCACGCATACCCAACAAAGTTACAGCCAGCGCATCACCTACTGCCAGAGCTACGGTCGTGCTGGAAGTAGGTGCCAGATTCAGTGGACAAGCTTCCTTGCTGACAGCAACATCGAGATGAATATCTGCCAGACGTCCCAGTGTTGAATTCAAGTGACCTGTCAGGGCAATCAACTTTACCCCCATTCTTTTGACTATGGGCAGAATGGTCAGTATTTCCGGTGTTTCTCCGGAATTCGACAATGCCAGGATCAGGTCTTTGGGGGTGATCATGCCGATATCACCATGGCTGGCTTCACCAGGATGTATGAAAAAAGCCGGGGTTCCCGTGCTGGCTAGAGTGGAGGCAATCTTGCCGCCAATATGGCCTGATTTGCCCATGCCCATAACGACGACGCGGCCCTGGCATTGCAGCAGTAGCTGACAGGCGTCCTCAAAGTTCTGGTCAAGTCTACCAGCTACAATACACAGTGCTGCTGCTTCGGTTTCGAGGATATAACGACCTTGCTCGACCAGTGTCATAACGGGTTGTTCAGATTGCACGGACAGGCCTTTGGTAGTGAATTGGAAATGAGTAGATGGAGTATAGCAAAGCCCGGTAGCAGAAGTGATAACGGCTCATCGTAAAGCCTGCATGATGACAACGATCAGGTATGTGCTGTAACAGACCAGTAAAATCAGACCGTGTGATGTAGAGATTCGGGTGGTCTTTTTTTTCATTAAAATAACCAATGCCAATGGCAGGCTCAAGGCCAACATCGTCGTCATATCACGAAACACAAGTTGTGTTCCGATTGTTGTGGGCTGGATCATCCCGGCCAAACCGATAACACCCAGCATATTGAAATTATTTGAGCCAATGATATTGCCAATGGCAATATCGGTTTCTCCACGACGGGCACTGGCAGCCGTGGTGGCGACTTCAGGCAGACTGGTGCCGATAGCGACAATCGTCAGACCGATGACAGTGTCACTGAGTCCAAACCAGATGGCCAGTTTAACAGCCCCCCAAACCAATAGCTGGGCACTGAACAGGAGGATCACCAGACCAAATATTACCCAGGAAATTGCAATCACTGGCTTGATGTTTTGCCCAAGCTCCTGGTCAAACTCAGTGGATAGAGCATCTGTATTGGCATGCTCTTTAAGACCCAAAGTCACACTCCAGCCTATCAGGACGATCAGGCCAATAAACAGCAACAGACCATCAATTCTGGATAGTTGTAAATCCCACATCATGGCAAATACTACAAGCATCACCAATAACATAACGGGATATTCCCGTCGCAGTATGGTCGAGTGTATGGTCATTGGGGCAATCATTGCTGCACTTCCTAATACCAGTGCAGTATTTGCTATATTTGAGCCAACAGCATTGCCCAGAGCCAGACCGGTGGCTCCGTCCATGGCTGCTTGCGCCGAAACAAACAATTCCGGTGCAGAAGTACCAAAACCAACCACCGTAAGGCCGATGATCAGAGGAGAAATGCCCATGTTGCGTGCCAGTGCAGCGGCCCCGTAAACGAAGCGATCCGCACTCCAGGCGAGCAAAACGAGGCCGCAAATTACTGCGAGCAGTGGTAGCAGGTTAGACATGTGAACTGTGTTTCTGACGTGGATGAAGGTTTTGGTCCGGACCCGGAGCATGACACAACAGACTGCATTGTGCCAGTTCGAGAGCACTGTTTAGACGAATCGCCAGGTACAATACGGGAAGATTCAGTGAGTATCCGTTTGTCTGTTAAATGAGGCAGATGACAGTTCTGCGGTTGACACGATGGTATTGCCTGTAACAGAGTAAAGGAGAAGAAATTCACCTGTCCACAGAAATAATCTTTCGTTATCTATCGACGTTGGATCAAGTTTTGCAGTAGGGGCTTGGCAAAAATTTCATATAATCTGAACTGTGGTCCGTGAGTAATGTCTGAAGGATTGCTGGCTGCAATAGAGATCGTCGGCCTAATAGCCAAGGAGCGAGAAGACAGCCTCCTAGGAGGCTGTCCGAGAACAGGAGTCGTAGCGAGGGAAAGCGAATTTGAAGCCATTTTTTCGATCATTTGAGGCGAATAGTCGTTCTATTTAATGAAAATGAGCGGA
>CAZTLH010000019.1:0-14357 GCA_964614335.1 uncultured Gammaproteobacteria bacterium | reverse complement strand
ACAAAGCCCCCCAGAGTCAGGAGAACTACCGTATGTTTTTTAAAGCCATACTATTGGGGGGCAAGACCTGGCGGGGTGCTGTAACAGATCCATGCTTGGCGGGCGGGAGGACTGTTACATCACTTTCTGGCTGTGAAAGAGCGGGCAATCAAACCTGCAACCAGAATTGCGTAGGTCAGGGCAAAGAACAACGGCAGGCCATGTGGTCCTGCCAGCGTCATCGACCACCCACCCATCACTGAACCCAGTAGTGCACCGATACCCCACATCATGGCAAATGCAGAAGACCCTGTGATCAGTTGCTGGCCGCTGAAACGGTCACCCAGATCCGCCAGCGCCACGGTGTAGATACCATAACCGGCGGAGCCGAGCAAAGTGACGACCGGCCACATCCAGAACGTTGCCATCACCCAGGGCAGTACCAAGGCCAGCACAATCGTAAGCATTGCACAGGCTCCGAGTACCACTCTTTTAGAATAACGATCTGCCAACCAGCCCACAGGAAACTGCAGAACAATATTGCCGGCAATAAGCGCTGTCAGAAAAAGTGCCGAAGTGGTCAGGTCCAGACCATTCCTGAGACCGTAGACCGGGAATAAAGACAGGGTTGCTGCATCAAATACCGAGAAAACAGCCACCGCTGCCAGGATGACCGGCGCTTTGGGAATAAAGTTAATAATGCCTGAGGTGCCCGTCTCTTTGGGCTGGGTGACCGAATCATCCTGAATCAATAGCAACGGAATAATACCCACCAGGATCACCACTGTGCCGATAACAAACGGGGTCCAGCCGGCAATCCCGATCCACCCGAGCAAGGCCGGCCCGGCCGCAAAACTGGCAGAGGAAATACTGCCATAGATGGCAACAATTTTGCCACGATGTTGGTCGTCGGCAAATTCGACAATCCAGGCCTCACTCAACACAAACAATGTGGAAACAAACATCCCCTGAAATAACCGGATGAGAAACCAGGCCTCGAGAGAGCCAAAGATCTTGTAGGCCAGTAACAATAGCGCCGAACACAATGCGGCAATAATAGCAACATTGCGTGATCCAAACCGCCTCACCAACTCTGGCAATATGGGAGTAAACAACAAAATACCGATAGGAACCATGGCTGCATTCACACCGATCATATTGGTTGAAACTCCGTCCGCTTCCATCATCAGCGACAGCAACGGATACGTCATGCCGATGGCAAAACCAAATACCGTAATGGAAGTACATGCTGCAACCAGGTTACGCCATTTCATGACTGATCATCCATCATCGCTGACTCTTCCCCTTTTCCGGCAGGCCATTTCCATAATACGAATCCTGCCCATCAACAGCTCTTCCCACCAAGCCCGGGTCTGGCTCCTAGATAAACTGCTGCATAATTGAATCTATCACCCGATCGTAATTTTCATTCGTTACACCATGTTCGGAACATATTTTCATAACAGCACTACGTCTTGGTGGCTGACACAGGTCACTGAAGTCACCCAATCGATGGGTTCTTCTGCCTACACAGAACAGCCTTTGCTCTTCAGCATTCAGCTCCAGGAATTGTTGCAGCGGTTGCATCATGCGCGGTTTGTCTCCGGGAAGTATGCCGTCGACTTCCGGGAAAAGATTCAGTATGTGATCGCTTTTTATCGTACTGTCGATACCTTGTAATTCTTCCAGAAAAAGCAGCAATTCCCTGACCGTATCGACCTCACCCATTTTATCAAAGTCGCCGGTTTGAAACTGTTGTGTGAGGGGTGCTGCTGCCGGCAATGCCAGCGTGCGCAATCGGATAAAATCCGGGTTAATCTGATTGATGGCATCGGCTGTTTCCAGGGCATTTTCCCGCGACAGCTTTTTGCCGCCCAGCCCCGGCATGACGTATTCAGATAGCTCAATCCCTGCTTTCCTGACTTTTTGCCCCGCCATGATCTGCCTGGCTTTATCGACTCCCTTGTCCACCTGTTTCAAAACCTTGTCAGAACCGGATTCCATACCGATATGAATCCGGTTGAGACCGGCACTGGCCATTCGACAGAGATGTTCATCACTGATTTTGGTGATGGTCCGGGAGCGTGCATAGGAGGTAATTCGCTGCACGGTCGGGAATACAGCTTTTAAATGCTGCAATATACGGATGAACGATTCCGGTTTTATGATCAGACTGTTGGCATCCTGAATAAATATGGATTCCATGCCATTTGTAACAAATTGCAATGCCGCGTGAAACGCGAGGTCGTCACTCTCTTTCCGCTTTGGCATTAACCGATAAAGGGTTCCGGGTGTGTGCAGATCACCCGACATTGCCGCAGACTTGATAGCCTTGACATAAAAATGAACCGTATCGATATCCTTTAACACATGATCCAGCGGACGAAGACCGAGTTTTTTTCCCTTGTACAAGGCACAAAAACTGCAACGGTTCCACGAGCAATTACGGCTGACCCTGAGCAGCAGACTGGATGCCTCACTGGGTGGTCGAATCGGTCCCTGTTCATAGCCACGATAAGGCTCGGTAGGTTTCATATCAGCATTCTACTACTGCTCGGGCTGCAGCTCCCGGCAACCCTGCATTAAACCTTGACACCGGCTTTCAACCCTTCCAGCACCGCCTCTTCCACGGTACGTGGTGCCAGACAGTCACCGATGCAGTACAGTTCACCGGACCAGTCGGCAAGTGCCGTCGCGAGGCCTGTATTTGCCTGGTGTCCCAGTGCCAATACCAGCGTATCAACCCCTTCACACAATATGGCCTCATTACTGAGTGTGTGTTGCAGATAGACCGTATCGCTATCTACGCCGAATAATCGCACATAGGGGATGATCTCGACACCAAGTCGATGGATGGCCCCCAGCCATTGGTCACGAACATATTGCGGCAGCATTTGACCAGCCGACATGCCGTTTACCGCAAGACGAACATGACGACCTTGCCGAAGCAGTTTTTCCGCCAGCCCCAGACCGACCCAATCACAACGCCAGTCGGCAATAACGACATTGGTCCCGACATTGGCATCACCTTCAAGCACCTGCCAGGCATTTACAACGTGGGCCTCATCCGTGATCTCGATTGCCGGCCGATAAGGGGTAGCACCGGTGGCCAGGATGACCACATCAGGATTTATCCGGTCGATCAAATCGCGACTGACCGTGGTAGCGGTGATGACCGTAACCCCGGTCTGCTCCATCTCGTGTTTGAGGTTGTTGATGATGCCACCAAATTCTGAGCGGCCCGGCAACAACTGCGCCAGTTTGATTTGGCCACCGAGACAGACATCAGACTCGTACAAGGTCACCTCATGGCCACGTGCGGCAGCCACAGCAGCCGCTTTCATCCCTCCTGGCCCACCACCAGCCACCACGATCCGCCGCGATACTTTTGCCGGTGACAACACAGCAAATTCCTGTTCGCGTCCGGTCTCGGGATGCTGAATACACGAGATTGGAAAACCTTCGAGCATGTGGCCGATACAGGCCTGATTGCAGGCTACACAGGCCCGGATATCATCAAACTGTCCGGCCCTGGCCTTGGTCGGCATATCAGGATCACAAATCATGGCCCGGGTCATCCCGCACAGATCGGCCTGCTCCGACGCCAACACCTGTTCGGCAATCTGTGGCTGATTGATCCGCCCGGCAACAAATACCGGGATACCAACCCGCGCCTTGAGTGCTGCCGAAAGTGGTGTGGTATATGCAGTTGCCATCGCCATCGGTGGCACGATATGTACCGAACCGGCCAATCCGGCAGAACTGCCAGCGGTCACATTGAAATAATCGAGCACACCGTCCGCTGCCAGGGCTGCTGTAATTTCCAGCACCTCCAGCGGCTCCAGACCATCATGTTCCATTTCGTCACCGGATATACGCAGGCCAACCAACATCTGGTCGCCAGCACCCTGACGCACGGCCGACAGCACTTCCCGGATAAATGTCAGTCGATTTTGCAGATCCCCACCATAACGATCTTCCCGCCGGTTCACTCTGGGGTTGAGAAATTGTGCCAGCAAATACCCCTGACAGGCAATGATTTCAACCCCGTCAAGACTGGCTGTACGCAATCTTCTTGCAGCTGCGCCAAAGCCATCGACAATCTCGGCGATCATCCCGTTGGACATTTCCCGTGGCATCACATGAAATCGTTCATTGGGGATGGCGGAAGGTGCATAGGCAACCGCCTGACTGCCATCCTCGGCTTTACCCATTTCACGCCCCGGATGGGTCAGTTGACCGATGACCCTGCAATCGTATTCATGACAAGCTTCGGCTATACGACGATAGCCCGATATACACTCATTCTCATAAGCATGAATCGCCGGCCGACTGCTGATACCCGACACATGTGCACGGGCCGCCTCAATGATGATTAAACCCGCACCGCCCCTGGCCCGGGCCCGGTGATAGGCCACCATTCGGTCGCCCGGAAAACCATTCTCCAGCATTACAATCATATGACCGGTCGAAAAAATCCGGTTCTTGAACCGGTGGCTGCGAAGAGTCAATGGTGAAAATAAATGTGGCAGTACTGCGGTCATATCGGCAAGTATTCTCACGTGTTTCAAAGCATATAAATTCCTGCAAAGACTACCAATAATTACATATAATTGCTACACTTATGACTATAAATGGGATGTAATATTTCATTTTTATCAGCTATTTTCAGCATAGAATCTGACCGTAGGCATTGACTCAAAATTGTGACATACTCCAGCAAATGTCCTTCATGACAGATCCGAATTTATGAAACCATCGCCAGAACATGTCCGTTATCTACAAACCCTGCAGTTGTATTTCGAAGAAGAAATCATGGGCGAAGCATATTTCCATGGCCTTTTCCAATATTATCAATCGCCTTGTGAACAAAAAAAACTGACATTATTGGCCCGGGTCGAACGTCATGCCGCAGAAGTCGTTCGTCCACTGCTGCAATCCCACAATCTGAACCCGCGATCCGACCAAACCCTTGTCCCATTAGGCAAAGCCTGGTCGCAACAACATCACGAACCGGAGTGGATCGATCTGATAAAAGACATGGTTATCCGCTACCCGGGTTATGTCGAGCAATTTGAAGCATTGGAAGAGCTGGCGCCAGCAGCCGATGTGCCTGCTCTGAAGGTGTTGACCGATCACGAGGTTGCGGTCATCAAATTTGCCAATATGGAATTGTCAGGCAATCCGGACAGCACCAAACCATTATGTCAATATCTGTCCACTGCGGTATAAAGCAACTCCTCCTGCCAAATCAGGGTCTGGTGCAGGGCACAACCCATGAAGACTCATAAAATCATCCTGATCAGCACTCTCGGCATACTCGTTGTGGCCAGCTGGTTTGCTTATCAGCGCTATTCTGCTCAACAGGCGATGACTGAACATGTCAAAGAATGCGATCTCTGTAGCCGGCGCCATGCAGCAATATCCCGTACCCGGAAAATCATCCGTGAGAGCAAGCTCAAAGCTGCCGAAAATATCGAGCAATGAAGGAGTTGCCGGGATATCGCTACATTTTATCGCGCAGGGAATAATACAACATCGCTAACGCCATTAACGGTGATCGCAGCATAGGGCCCCCAGGAAACCGTCTGGATGGGAGACTGGCCAGCAAATCGAAACGACCAGCTGTGCCACTGATGGCTTCGGCCATGACCTTACCGGCAAACGTCCCCATACCCAGGCCTTCCCCGCTATAGCCACCAGCTGTGAGGATATTCGGCGCCAGACGGTCAAAATTCGGCAGACGATTGAGGGTGATCCCGAGGGTGCCCCCCCAACCATAATCGATACTGATATCCCGTAATTGTGGATAAATCTCCAGCATCGGTTTGCGGACAAAGGCCTTGATGTCGGTTGGAAAGTGATAGGAATAGTTTTCACCGCCACCAAATAGCAGACGGCGGTCGGCCGACAGACGATAATAGTTGATGACAAATTTTGAATCGGCAACCGCTACATCATCCCGTATGAGTTCGGTTGCCAATGTTTCAGACAATGGTGCAGTAGCAATAATAAAATTATTGATCGGCATTACCCGACTGGCGGTTTTTTTATCCAGCAATCCCAGGTAACCATTACAGGCAAAAAGAACAAAGCGGGCTTTAACATGGCCCTGACGAGTCGAGACCACAGCCGGATCGGTACGGGTGATGGCTGTGACTTCGGTTTTTTCGAATACCCGCACCCCGGCCTGGACGGCGGCACGGGCCAGACCGAAAGCAAACTGCAATGGATGCAGATGGGCCGCACCGGTATCGAGGCTGCCGCTGTAATACGCCTCGGTCCCCAACAGCTCACAGATAGCTATTTTGTCTAGATAGGTAATTTTCCGGTAATCATACACCGACTGCAGATGCTCAACTTTCTGCCGGGTATGTGCAGAATAACGGGCCCGGTGATTGGCATGCAACACTCCATCCTTGAGATTACAATCAATGTGGTGCTTTTCGATCAGGTCACGAACCAGTTGATTAGCCTCGCGACCGAGCTGCCAGAGATTTCTGGCCGACTCCAGGCCGAGCATGCTTTCAATTTCTTCCTGCTCAAGACGCAAGGCCGAGGATAACTGGCCACCATTACGACCCGAAGCACCCCAACCCACCCGATGTGCGTCGAGCAATACCACATCATAATTCTTCTCGGCCAGGTGCAATGCTGCCGACAAGCCGGTATAACCGGCACCGATAATACAAACGTCACATCGCTCCTCACCCGAGACCACCGGAAAAGTTTCCAGTTCGTTTGCACTGGCGTAATAATACGATTCCGGATAGCGCCCTGCCCGGTCATTGCTGTAAAGAATATTGATGATGTCTGCTTCAGGCTGCGGTTTTTAACAACCCATCCCGGGCCAGTTTCTTGTGGGTAATATCGAGCGCCTTGAAGGCCAGATCAATCAGCTCATCAATCTGTGCTCTTGTGATCACCAACGGCGGGGAAATAATCATGGCATCGCCGACAGAGCGCATCACCAGACCATTGGCAAAACAGATATCACGACAAATCAGCCCGGCCTCACCTTTTTCATTGGCAAAGGGGGCACGTGCTGACTTGTTCGGGGTCAGTTCAATGGCCGCCATCATCCCGCAAATCCTGGCCTCACCAACGAGTGGGTGTGCCGCAAGGCTTTGCCATTTTTGTTGAAGATAGGGCGCGATGTCATTTTGCAGACGCTCAATGATTTTTTCCTGCTGTAGAATGCGCAGATTTTCCAGGGCCACGGCACAGGTCACCGGATGGCCTGAATAGGTATAGCCATGGGCAAATTCACCATTTTCTTCAATAACCTGGGCCACTTCATCGGTAACCAGTGAAGCACCGATAGGCAGATAACCGGAGGATAGTCCCTTGGCCGTGGTCATAATATCGGGGCGAATACCGAAGGTCTGGCTACCAAACCAGTTGGCGGTACGTCCGTAACCGGTTATCACTTCATCGGCAATCAACAAGATCTCGTGTTCATCACAGATACGCTGGATTTCAGGCCAATAGCTGACTGGTGGAATCACCACCCCGCCGGCACCCTGCACCGGTTCAGCAATAAAGGCAGCCACCTGGTCTTCACCGATTCGCTCGATTTCCTCTTCCAGCAAGCGGGCGCGGGCCAGACCAAACTCTTCGGGGGACAGATCACCACCCTCACCATACCAATAGGGTTGCTCAATGTGGGTAATCCCGGGTATCGGCAGACCACCCTGGGCATGCATAAAGGCCATACCCCCCAAGGAGGCCGCTGCCACTGTGGAGCCGTGATAGGCATTCTTGCGGGAGATGATAACCTGCTTGTCCGGTTTGCCAAGACAAGACCAGTAATGGCGCACCATCCTTAGATTCGTGTCATTGGCTTCTGAACCGGAACCGGAGAAAAACACCCGGTTCAAGTTACCCGGAGCCAGCTCACCCAGGCATTTGGCCAATTTCACAACTGGCGGGTGGGTGGTCTGAAAGAATGTATTGTAATAAGGCAGTTGAGACATCTGTCTGGAAGCCGCGTCAACCAACTCCTGACGACCATAACCTAAATTGACACACCACAAACCGGCCATACCATCGAGCAGTTTATTGCCCTCGCTATCCCACAAATACACACCTTCGGCACGTTCGATCACTCGGGGGCCACGCGCTTTAAGACCCGCACTGTCGGTAAAGGGGTGAATGTGATGAGCACTGTCCTGTGCCTGCATCTCGGACGTTGGCATTTCATTATCAAAGGTGGTCATGGTTACTCCCTATTGGGTTATACACTCAACAATAGATGGTCGCGTTCCCAGGATGAAATCACCTGCAGGAACTCATCCGACTCAGAACGTTTAATGGCCCGGTGCAGTCGACAGAATTCATTACCGAGCATTTCAGTAATTTCGCTGTCGTGTTCAAACAGATCCAGCGCAGCCATCAGACTTCGTGGTAGTGAAATTACGGATTCATCCGCCTCTCCGAGCAATGCCGGACGTGGTGTCAAGCCCTGATTCATCCCCAACAATCCACTGGCGAGGCTGGCCGCGAAGGCCAGATAAGGGTTACAGTCAATACCGACGATTCGATTTTCCACTCGCCTGGCCTCAGGTGCAGAAATAGGGATACGCAAGCCGGTGGTTCGATTGTCTTGGCCCCATTCAAGATTAATGGGTGCGGCCTCGCCCGGTACAAACCGGCGATAGGAATTGACATACGGGGCCAGCATACTGAATACCTGAGGTAAAAATATTTGTTGACCGGCGATAAAACTATAGAATAACCCGGTAGGCGAGCCATCTTCGTGACTGAAAACATTGTTACCGGTTTTGCTATCCACTATGCTTTGATGAATATGCATCGCACTACCCGGCTCATCCTGCATCGGTTTGGCCATAAAGGTGGCAAAACAATTATGCCGCAACGCGGCCTCGCGGATACAACGTTTAAAATAAAACACCTGATCAGCCAGTGTTACCGGATCCCCGTGTTGCAGATTAATTTCAATTTGACCAGCGCCACCTTCCTGGATAATGGTATCGATTTCAAAACCCTGGGCTTCAGCAAAATCATAGATATCATCAATCACCGGACCATATTCATCCACCGCACTGATCGAATAGGCCTGACGTCCGACGACCTTGCGGCCGGTACGTCCCACCTGTGGTTCAATCGGATTATCCGGGTTGGTATTGGGTTTGGTCAGATAAAATTCCAGCTCGGGTGCCACCACCGGTTTCCAGGCTTTCTTTTTATAAAACCCAAGCACCCTTTTCAGTACATTGCGCGGTGCAATACCGATTGGCTCGCCATCGAGATTGGTAATATCATGGATTACCTGCAAGGTCACATCACCAGTCCAGGGTGCAGCCGTTGCAGTTGACAAATCCGGGGTCAACAACATATCGGGTTCAGTCCACTGGTTTTCAATTTCCTCCATTTCCGCATAGGAGCCGGTAATGGTTTGGTAAAAAATTGACGTCGGCAGAAACAGACGTTCCTGACGTGCAAACTTCCTGGCCGGCATCGTTTTTCCACGCGCCACACCGGCAATATCTGCGACGACACATTCCACTTCGTCAATCCGCCTGCCGTCCAGCCATTCATGGAAAGAGTCCGGTCGTTCTTCAAGCCATTGTTTCATGGTTTTTGCCGTCATTGCAGAGATATCGTTATTCATAATCGCCCAACTGGTAAAGAGGATGCACCATTTTTGGCCGCCAACAAACACAACCAGTCATGGGCTATGGTAGCTGCTGCTATGGCAGTAATTTCAGCATGATCATAGGGAGGTGACACCTCCACGACGTCCATGCCAATCAAATTAAGATCACCCAGACCACGTATCAGTTCCAGCACTTGCCAACTGGCCAGACCACCCGCTACGGGGGTACCGGTACCCGGAGCAAATGCCGGGTCCAAGCCATCGATATCAACAGAGACATATAGGGCTGCCTCGCCAACCCGGTGTTTGATAATGTCAAGCGCGGCCTCGACCCCATTTCGATGTACCCATGGTGCCGTTAATATTTCGAATCCGTGATCACTGTCGTTGTAGGTGCGTAATCCGATTTGTGTGGATTTTGTCACATCAATAATTTTTTCCTGCGCGCCGCGGGCAAACATCGAGCCATGATCCAGACGGTCTCCGTCATCTTCCCAGGTGTCACAATGTGCGTCAAATTGCAGCAGGGCAATCGGGCCATATTGTTTGGCATGGGATCTCAGCAATGGATAGGCGATGTAATGATCTCCGCCAAAGGTCAACATCTTTGCACCACTGGCCAGTATTTTATCCGCGTGAGCTTCTATTGTACCGGGCACTGTATCAGGATGATGTGGATCGAGAAAACAATCGCCATAATCGACCACACGCAAGCTCTCGAACGGATCAAAGCCAAACGGAAAAGCCTTCAATTCGGCTAATTGCACCGAAGCCTGACGGATAGCACGTGGTCCCAGTCGGCAACCGGAGCGATAGGTTACAGCGCTGTCATAAGGCACCCCGGACACAACAAGATCAACCGCTTCAAGATCGCGACTATATTTTCGACGGAGAAAACTTAAAGCACCGCCATAGGTCATCTCCTGCCAGCGTTCGTCGGCTCCTTGTACCCGAAAAGCCTGATCGCCTTTATGTTCTGCCATTTATCTCGATCCAGTTATCGTTATTTGACGTTCCGCGGATTACCCAACTTGCAGTGGACAGTATCCAATATCACGAATGCTATTGTAGCCTTGTAGAGATCTGGCTATAACATATTTTATACTTTCTACTTTTACTCTCAAGTTAACGATATCGATCTCCACAGGAGGCTCTCTGTTCTCGGACAGCCTCCTGTCATAGACAGAATACGATGAGCACCAGGAGATGATTATAAAATCTAGACCTGACCCCACGCATTATTACCTGTTCCTGGGTTTCATGGTGGTGGCAGCGAGTAATACGCCCAGTGCGACCAAACCGATTATGATGGTTGCGAGGGCGTTGATGTCGGGGCTGACACCGAGTCGGACTTTTGAAAAAATGACCATGGGCAGGGTGGAGGCTCCGGGGCCAGAGGTAAAACTGGCAATCACCAGGTCATCAAGTGACAAGGTGAATGACAGCAACCAGCCCGAAACCAGTGCCGGCAGGATCAATGGCAAGGTGATATCAAAAAATACCCTCGCCGGTCTGGCCCCCAGATCCAGTGCGGCCTCCTCGATACTGGCATCCATATCCACCAGACGGGACTGTACAACGACAGCCACATAGGCCATACAAAATGTCGTGTGGGCGATGATAATGGTGGTCATACCGCGTCCGGCCGGCCAGCCAAACATGGCCTCCATGGCCACAAACAGCAACAACAGGGAAAGACCGATGATGACGTCCGGCATCACCAAAGGGGCAACAATCATGCCGCTGAGCAGACTTTTGCCATGAAAGCGACGAAAACGCACCAGTACCAGGGCCGCCATGGTTCCCAATACCAGGGCCAGAGAGGCGCTGATAAAGGCAATTTGGATGCTGATCCAGGCGGCTCCTAGAATCTGCGGGTCAGAAAATAGTTTGCCATACCATTGGGTTGAAAACCCGGCCCAAACGGTGACCAGTCTGGATTTGTTAAAGCTGAAAATGACCAGTGACAGGATCGGAATATATAAAAAGGCAAAACCGAATACGGTGGTGATAGAGACAAACCACGATGTTTTTTTCATGGCGGTGCCTCTTGACTGGCATTCTGTGCATTTCTCAATAGCATGATCGGAACCAACAACAGGACCAGCATGACAATCGCTACCGCGGAAGCCACCGGCCAATCACGATTGGAGAAAAATTCATCCCACAGGACCTTGCCAATCATCAGGGTATCCGGGCCACCGAGCAAAGCCGGGATAACAAACTCTCCGACCACAGGGATGAATACCAGCATCGAACCGGCAAAGATCCCGGGCATGGACAACGGCAAGGTGATTTTAAAAAAGGTGATCACCGGCCTGGCCCCCAGATCAGACGAAGCTTCCAGCAATGAATGATCGAGTTTCACCAGATTGGTATAAAGCGGTAACACCATAAAGGGCAGATAGGAATAAACAATGCCAATATAGACCGCAAAATTGGTCTGTAGCATCACCAGTGGCTCAGATGTAATACCCATCGACATCAGGATATTATTGATAATACCGTTGGTTTTCAATATACCGATCCAGGCATAAACCCGTAACAGAAAAGAAGTCCAGAAAGGCAGAATAATCAGCATCAACAACACATTACGACGGCGTTCGGTGGTACGGGCGATATAGTAGGCCATCGGATAGGCCACCAGTAATGTCAGCAGTGTCGAGAAGAATGCCATCTTGATCGATGACCAGTAGGCGGAGATATACAGGCTGTCTTCCAGCAAATAGCCATAGTTGCCAAAATGCAGCTGTAACAGCAACAGTCCTTCCTCTTTCCACTGCAACAAGGCGGAATAAGGCGGGCGAGCGATGATGGCTTCTGAAAATGATATCTTGGCAACAACAACAAACGGGATCAAGAAGAAGATGATCAGCCACCACAAGGGAATGCCGACCACCAGTGTCCGACCACGAATATGAAACCGTCGCAACCTACGGACAAACCACGAGTCGGGTGTGTCCGTATTCATTGGACCAGCACGACACCGGCGGTATCATCCCAGGAGACATAGACCTGATCATCCCAACTGATCCCCTCTTCATCACGACGGGAACGATTGGATTTTGTGACCCGTACCGTTTTCCCACCGGTCAACTTGATACGATAAATCGACAGATTCCCCTGGTAGGCAATTTCATCCACCATGCCTTTAACAACGTTATAGGGATTATCGGGTTGTTCGCGGGAAAGGGTCAGTTTTTCCGGTCGAATAGCAAACCACAGCAGCTGATTTTGGGTACAGCTGACACCATGAGCGACATGGATATCACAGTCCGCTTCCTTGCAATGCAGGCGTACATAATCGGTCGCATCGTCACTGACACGACTCTCAAAGATATTCACCGAACCGATAAAATCGGCAACATAACGCGAAATAGGAAATTCATAGATCTCGTGTGGTTCACCCACCTGTACGATCTCACCCTGATCCATGACCCCGATACGTGTTGACAGGGTCATGGCCTCTTCCTGGTCATGGGTCACGACCATAAAGGTAACACCCAGCGTTTCCTGAATATTGATCAGCTCAAACTGGGTTTCCTCACGTAATTTTTTATCCAGCGCACCAAGCGGTTCATCGAGTAACAGTAATTTTGGCCGTTTGATTAAAGAACGGGCCAGGGCAACCCGCTGACGCTGACCACCGGACAACTGATCCGGTCTGCGTTTGGCAAAATCCTCAAGCTGTACCAGCTTTAGCATGGCCGCTACCCGCTCGGCCACCTCTGATTTACCGACACCGTCACGCAAAAGTCCATAGGCAACATTTTTCTCCACATTCATATGCGGAAACAGGGCATAGGACTGGAACATCATATTGGTTGGCCGGGCATAAGCCGGAATGTCCGCCATGTCCTGGCCATCAATCTCGATCGTGCCATCGGTCGGTGTTTCAAAACCTGCCAGCATACGCAGCAATGTCGTCTTGCCACAACCAGAGCCGCCGAGCAGGCAAAATAACTCCTCCCGATAGACCTCCAGGGACACCCGGTCAACAGCGATGAAATCGCCGAACTTCTTACTCAGATTCGTGATCCGGATAAACGGCTTTTCATTCTGTTCCACCCAGGGTTTGGCACCATTGGCAATTTTCTGCTGACTATCCATTTATACCGCCTCAAAATGAATGAACCCGTCATATGCAGAACACATGACGGGCGGATTGCAGCAGTTTATTTGCCGGTTTTCACCTTGGTCCAAAGCCGGGTGATGACACGGTCGGTGCGTTTGGCATAGACCTTGGCGCCCCAGAGACGGGCCTTGACTTCGGCAGTCGGAAAGATACCCGGATCTTCCTTGATGTCCTTCTCCACCATCGGCAGAGAAGCCTTGTTGGCATTCGCGTACCAGACATAATTGGTATTATTAGCCGTGATCTGGGCATCCATCATGAAGTTGATAAAGGCATGTGCTGCGTCCTTGTGTTTGGCATCAGACGGGATTGCCAGCATATCGAACCATTGCAAGGCCCCCTCTTTGGGGATTGAATAGCCGATTTCCACACCTTTTTTGGCTTCTGCAGCACGATCACGAGCCTGGAAGACGTCCCCTGACCAGCCCACTGACACACAGATATCGCCATTGGCCAGATCAGATATATATTGGGAAGAATGGAAATAACGAATGAATGGGCGGACCTTTTCCAGCAATGCCGCACCTTTTTCCAGATCAGCCTTGTTGGTCGATTGCGGATCCAGACCGAGATAATTCATTGCTGCCGGTATCATCTCAGTCGGCGCATCAAGGAAGGTAATAC